>CAZDHN010000334.1:0-7382 GCA_964505115.1 uncultured Planctomycetaceae bacterium | reverse complement strand
AATTTAGCCAAAGCGACCTCTTGGTGTACCCTCAATTGTGATTTGCGGCACTAGGGGTATACGGCCGCTTGCCGGCCTGCCGGTCTTTCGGGCGTGTCGAGAAACCAAGGGACGCCACGTTCAGCGGCATTCTTTGTAGTGCCAGCAGCGATCAAAGCTGCACTAATAACCTCAAGGATCGCTAAGTTCTTGACAAAGTTCAGCGACCAACGGGAGCGGGTTCTCGCCCGGGTGCGGTAGCACCGGTTTGGTTGGCGGCCCTGCCGCCCTGCGTATTCATGCGGCTCACGAATCGCCCCCCGCTGGTGGCTGTCGTTGCCAATTTGTGTATTGCGAGACATAATGCAATAACAGTCTCGTAGAATGTGTAAATAAGAGATACGGGCCGGAGATTTGGCAAGGTTCAGCGAAACACGGTGTCTTGGATGACCAAACGCGTGTCGCTGGCGGTAGATTGCCGCGGTTCTTTCCAGATTGGCTGAAATTGGCCGCGGTTCTCGATCGCGTATTGGTACGAAAAGGGTGGTAATGGCCGAGAAGTTTGATCCGTACCGGAAATGGCTGGGTATCCCTCCCCAGGAACTCCCGCCAAACCACTACCGCCTGCTGGGTATCGGGCTGTTCGAGTCCGATCCGGACGTTATTTCCAACGCAGCCGACCGCCAGATGGCCCACGTCCGCACGTTTCAGTCGGGCAATTACTCCAAAGTTTCGCAGCGGTTGCTCAACGAGCTGTCGACCGCTCGGGTTTGTCTGCTGGATGCCACGCAGCGGAAGCCGTACGACGAGCACCTGCAAGCAAAGCTGGCGGCCGCCGCCCCGCCGCCGCCCGCTTCCGCCCCGCCGCCGCCCCCATCGGCTGTTCCGGCCGCCCCCGTCGCCCAGGCCGTTCCGGTCGTGCCCGCGGTAACAGCCGGGCAGCCCCAGTTCGGAATTCAGCGGAAGACGCCCGGGGGAACCGCCTACCGTAGCCGGCGGAAGAAGTCATCCTGGCAGGTATCGGTGGTGATACTGGTGATGGTGGTGGTCCTGCTCGGCCTGCTCGCCTTGGCGCTGAACGATTCAGCCGAGGAAACACCCGCCAAGAAACCCGTCAAACAACGTCAACCCAGCGTGACTGTCTCGCCGGCCGATTTTCCCGCCTCATCCCCAAGAAGGCGCAGGCCCAAGCGCGACCGGGATCGCGGCAGACGGCCGTCCTCCGATCCGGGCAGTAGCGGAACCGGCACCGTCCAGACCGTTGCGAAAGAGGGTTCGGACCCGCCGGGCGAAATTCGCGCCTTCAGCGGCAACACGGCACCGGTAAACGACGCGATATTCTCGCCGGACGGACTATTCATTCTGTCGGGGAGTGAAGACAAGTCGCTGCGATTGTTGGACGTCGAGGGCGGCTACGAGTTACGTCGCTTCGAGGGATCGACCGCGCCGGTATCGGCCGTGGCAATTTCGGCGGACGGACAGCACGTTGCGGCAGCCAGCGGGCAACTCGATCCATCCATCCCGGCAGTTGTGCGAGTTTGGGAAACGGCCGGCGGACAGGAAACCACGCGGATCGACACCAGTAGCGTGAAGTTCGTTCACGCCGTCAAGTTCTCGGTGGACGGCAAACAGATTTTCCTGGCAGGCAGCTCCCTGGCAGGCAACGACAATACAATCCGTCTGATAGACTTGGCCAGCGGCGAGGAAGTGCGGAGTTTCAGCGGTCACACGGGACCGGTTCGTAGCGTGGCAATTTCGGCGGACGGCCAACGAGTGCTCTCCGGCAGCGACGACGGGACGATCAGGGTTTGGAACCGTTTTTCCGGCGACCAGATGCGAAGCCTGACCGCTCACGAAGGCCCGGTCAACGCGGTGGCCTTCCAGCCGGGAACGAAGTTTGGCCTTTCGGGCGGCGCCGACAAAACGGTTCGGCTCTGGAATCTCAAGAGCGGCCGACAAGTGTGCGAGATGTCCGGCCACACCGGCCCGGTCAACTCGGTCGACTGTACGCCGGACGGAAGCCGGGCGCTTTCCGGCAGCGACGACGGCACCATCCGGCTCTGGCAGTTGCCCGACGGCAACCAACTTGTGCAATTCGACGCGCACCCGGGCGGCGTGCGGAGTGCATCGTTTTCACCCGGCGGTTACCGGGGCGTATCGGCCGGCGCGGATAAACTGGTTCGTCTCTGGGGCCTTCCGGCGGACCTTTCACCGCCGAGCGACGATCCGGCCGCTCAGCAGCCCGGGGACGGCCAATCACCCGACGAAATGCCCCAGCCCACGCGGCTGGCGATTCCGGACGCCGCCGCCCAACAGCAGGCCGAGGACCTTATCAAGACCGATATCTTCAAGGCCGATTTCGAGGCGGCGACCAAGCCGTCGACCAAAACCGCGTTGATCAAGAAGCTTCTCGACAAGGGCCTGGCGACCGAGGACGACGCCACGTCGGCTTACGTGCTGCTGAGGTTGGCCCGCGACATGGCGGCCGAAAGCGGCGACACCGGCACGGCAATGACGGCCACCGACGATATGATCGGCCGCTTCGACGTGAACGGGCCCGAGATGAAGGCCGACTTGCTCGATACGGCGAGCAAGTTGACGCTCTCGGCATCGGCCCGAAAACTATTGGTGGAAAAGATGCTCTCGGTGCTCGACGAAGCCCGTGAGGCGGACGATTACCCGACGGCCGAACGACTGGCACTGCTCGCTCGGATGACGGCCTCCAAGGCCCGAGACGGGGCGCTTACCAAGCGGGTGGCTGCTCGTGCTCAGCAGCTTCAAGCCTTGAAGCAATCGTACGAGAGCGTGGCGCGGGCGCGGGCGACAATCGAGAAGCAACCGGACGACGCCCAGGCCAACGAGGTATTGGGCCAGCACATCTGTTTTACCAAGGGCGATTGGGATCGAGGGCTGCCTAACCTGGCCAAGTCGGCCGACGCGACGCTCAATGCGTTGGCCAAAATCGATATTGCCGGCCCCGAAGAGCCCGACAAACAACTCGCCCTGGCCGATCAATGGTGGGCGCTCGCCGAGAAGCAGACCGACGCGGCCCGGCAACGGCGGATCAAGAGTCGGGCGGCCATGTGGTACGCCTTGGCCGAGCCGAACCTGCAGGGGCTACCCAAGACGAAAGCGAGGGATCGCATCGCCGAAATCGGCACTGCGTCTACTGACACGGCGTCTACCGACACTGCGTCTACCGACACCGCGGCCGGGCCGGCGGCACCTGTCGCGTTGCCGAAAGTGGACGGACTGAAGTGTCGCGAGGAGCCGGCCAAGTCGGCCTTGCTGGCGGCCTTGGGAGGCACGCAATCCAGCGAAGCGGCCGTGGAACTTGCCCTGGAATGGCTCGCCGCTCATCAAAATACGGACGGCAGTTGGAGCTTCGATCACGACGGGCCGCGATGCAAGGGCAGATGTGCCAACCCGGGCGACGAAAAAGGGGCGCCCAACGCGGCCACGGCCCTGGCCGTGCTCCCCTTCCTTGGCGCCGGTGAAGGACCGCGTAGCGGCAAGCACCGCAAGAACGTCTTCACGGCCGTCCAGTTTCTCAAGAAGCAGATGGTATCGCTGAGCCCCACGGTGGGGACCCTATTCGAGCCGAAAGTGCATCAAATACCCTCCCACGCACTGGGAACAATAGCGCTTTGCGAGGCCAGCTTTGCCGATCACGACCGAACCACGCGAATCGCCGCTCAGGCCGCCGTTAACTTCATTGTGGCCACCCAGGGCAACGACGGCGGCTGGGCCTGGAAACCCAAACTGCGCAAGACCGACCCGGACTCGCCAAGCGGCATCTCGGCCACCTGCTGGAACCTGATGGCGCTGGAGTCGGCCAGACTGGCGAAACTCACCATACCGCCCAAGACGACCAAAGCAGTCACCGGCTTCCTCGATTCGCTACGCAGCGCTGACGGGAAGGGCTACAGCCGCGAGCTTAACCTCTCACCCGACCCGCAATCGACAAGCGCCGCCCTCTACTGCCGGATGCTGCTGGGCAGCCCGCGCGACAACTCGCAGCTTACGGAATTCGTGCAAACGCTCGGCGCTCGAGGCCCGAGCGGCAAGGACCGGCTTTCCAGCGAGTACCGCAACACGGCGGTCTTGATGAACTTTGGCGGGCCGGCCTGGCAGAAGTGGAACCCGGCCATGCGCGACTCACTCATCTCGACGCAGAGCCACGCCGATCACGAGTCGGGCAGTTGGTTCATGCCCGGCAGCGGCATGACCCGGCACGGCGGACGCCTCTACTGCACCGCCATGGCCGCCCTGATCCTCGAATCCTACTACCTCTATCCAACTGAGCGGTGAGCAGTGAGCTATGAGCCATGAGCCGTGAGCCAAGGAAGAACGTGGCTTGTGCTCACTGCTCAAAGCTCACTGCTCACTGCGTTGTTTAGCCGGCGGTTGGGTTTGCGCCGGCGCGGCGCATTTTGGATCGGGCGCGGCTGAGAATCGGGCCGATGCTGTTTTCGGGCATGTCGACCGCGGTGCCGATCTCCTGGTAGCTCTTGCCTTCCAGATGGAACATCCGAACCACTTCGGCTTCCGTTCCTTCCAAGGCGCCAAGCAGCCGCTCGACCTCTTCGTGATCGCTCAGCCGCTGCTCCGCTTGGGGACCGGCGTCGGGAACTTCCTGGGCGGATTGGCCGGCGGCCGTGGCTTCGAGTCGGGAGGCCGGTTTGCGACCGAGTATCTGCTTGACCGCGATACGCCGGGCCACCACGGTCAAATACGTGGCCAGACTGGCTTGACCGCGAAAATGCCGCAACAATCGGAAGTCGTCCTTGATTACGTTGAGAAAAATCTCGGCGCACAGATCGTCGCGATCCTCGGCACTCAGCCGAACGCTACGCGCCTGGGCCGTGTGCTGGACCACATGCACTACCAGCCCCATGAAGCGATCGACGAAATCCTCCCAGGCTCGGGGCTTTCGCTCGAGGCAACGTTCCAAGAGGTTGCGATCTATTTCGGAGAGTGCCACGCCGTCGATTCCCTCATCGCGAGCCGTTTGCTATATACGCGCGACCAAAAGCCGCTCTCTTGCTGCCATTATACAATAAGACAAAACCACAGTATCCCGTAATGCAGCGTATATGAGGCCGACCCTAATCGTGAGAAGATTATCAGGAGCCACCGCACCGAACGGAAGTTGGAAAGCCCCAAGTACATACACCGATTGTAATTGGGATTGCCGGGCATGGCAAGTCTGGATCGGCAAGATGTGTTTGGGCAATTAGCCCAAAAGGGTTGACAACGCAAGTCGCTTTGAAGTACGATTATCCAGCGGCCGAACTCCGCAATCGGGCCCCCAAGTGCCTTTGCGGCAAGGGGTTAGGGAGGCCAAAAATCGGAGGCCGGAAATTGCAGGTGGGGGGTATCGGCGTGCCAGCCTATCACGCGCCGTCAACTCTGAACTCGAAGGGAGGGTTGCCCGTATGGCTCACGTTGTTTGTGAACCTTGCCAGGATTGCAAGTACACCGACTGCGTCGAGGTTTGCCCCGTCGATTGCTTTCGCGAGGGCGAAAGGATGCTCTATATCGACCCGGATGAATGCATTGACTGCGATGCTTGCGTTTCCGAGTGTCCGGTCGAGGCAATCTTTCTCGACGAGGATGTGCCGCCACAGTGGCACGATTACATCGCACTGAACGCCGAAATGAGCCAGCAGTGCGAGCCGATCACCGAGAAACAAAAGCCGCTCCGCGAGGATTAGTGGGCCACGGCGCGAGCAATACCGAGCTGCGGCGTCCTCGCCGCGAGTTATGTTGCGCTCTTGCTGAATTGTTGGGTGCTCACGAGTTACTCGCCCCGGGGACGGGGCGGCTCTCTCCCTTGTGAATTGTTGAGCGATTGCAAACTAACCGCCCCGGGGACGGGGCGGCTCCGTCACTCAAAACGCGCCGTTGAGCCAGGTTCCCCAGCTTGCGTACTTCGGATTGTTGAGCTTGAGCATCAACAGCGGACTGCGTTTGGGACGCACTGGTTTTGCGGCCAGCTTCATTCGGGCTTCGCGTGGCGTGCGTCCGCCTTTCTTGATGTTGCACTTCAGACATGCGCAAACCACGTTTTCCCAAGTTGTTGTGCCGCCCCGGCTCCTGGGAATCACATGGTCCAAGCTCAGTTGGCCGCCGGAAAAACCCCGCCCACAATACTGGCAACGGTGTCCGTCGCGTGCAAACACGGTGTGGCGATTCAGCCGCAACGACTGCCTGGGAACCCTGTCGTAGAATAGCAACCGGATAACCCGGGGCACCTGTATCTCGAAGTTTACCGCCCGAATCCAGTCGTCATGCGGTTCTCTGACGCCGGCTCGGAGTTCGCTAATTTCTCGCCAAGTGTGGAAATCGTAGTTGGCGAACACCTCGTCTTCCAGATGCACGACCTCGGCCATTTGGCGGAAGAGCAGGCCGAAAGCCCGGCGGACGTTTACGACGTGGATGGCCATGTATAGCCGGTTGAGTACCAGCACACTAGCTGCAAGCGCGTCGTCGGCGGTCGCCATCGCCATGGGGTATTCTCCCTTGCCAATCCCCACCAGCCATCGGCCCAAACGGGTCGCGGACCGTACCGGTGGCATCCGCCCCACGGACGATGTCCCTCGACGCGCTTTTTAGACCATTACGGACCAAGTCTTGCGCAAAATGGCAAGAACCTGCAAACGTCCACGATGATTCCGGCTCGTTCGGGCCAGGACCATTACGGACCAAGTCTTGCACAAAATGGCAAGAACCTGCAAACGTCCACGATGATTCCGGCTCATTCGGGCCAGGACCATTACGGACCAAGTCTTGCACAAAATGGCAAGAGCTTGCAAGCGTCCCCGATAATTCCGGCTCAACCGGGTTACGGGTTGCATTGTCAATGAGCGAGGGCGAATGTCCAAACGGTCGGGCAAAACGGCCCAAAACCGCCCAATGACCGTGCAAGCACCGATAGCTTCGGAAAGCCGATGCGTGTGTCTTTTCCCGGAGAAGCCGGTATTTTATCCCAAAACGGCACACGATACCAGCGACGCGGGCGGATTCGGAGAAAAAACCATCGCCGTTGGTTCATTCAGGGCGGTCAAGCCCGGTATTCCATGCCTGGTGAAGATGCATCTGATTGGCGAGTGCAAGCAGGCGACCTTTCAACTTGTGTCGGTGTGCCGTTTGCAGTTTGAATAAAAAAGCTCAAGGACGCCTTGCGGCACGGTAACGTTTGCGAGTAGGATGAAAGTACTGGGAGTGTCTACGACTTCTCTGGTGCGCTCGAAGCCGCAAGCAAACGGAACCGTTCCGAGAAATCGTCAAGCTTTTGGCGATGCTTGAGGCCGGGAGTACAAAGTCGCTTGTTCGCTGGCTTGGCATGGGGAGCGGGTCAATGATTCGGTACTGTTGTGATCTATGTAGACGGGAACTGG
>CAZDHN010000333.1:0-7387 GCA_964505115.1 uncultured Planctomycetaceae bacterium | reverse complement strand
AACTACCAGCGCGTAACCATGGGCGACTGGAACTGGGAGACGGGCATGAACCGCGACCAGATCACGGAGGCTGAACGCATCCGCGACTACGGCCTGCGCGTCGTCTTCGGCAACTGGGCTTACTTGAAGAACCAAAGCGAGATGAAGGACGAGATTGCCAACCGCAAGCTCGGCTGGGTGGCCTACGTGGGCGGCAAGCGGGAGTCGCGGCGGTTGCTGGGCGACGTAATCCTCAAGCAGCAGGACGTTGTCGGCCAGAAGGCCTTTCCCGACGCCTGCGTGACCACCACCTGGAGCATCGACCTGCACTATCCCGACCCTAAAAACACGGAACACTTCCCCGGCGAGGAGTTCCGCTCGATCGCCAAGTTCCTGCACGTCAAGCCCTACGCGATCCCGTTGCGCTGCCTCTACTCGCGTAACGTGCCCAACCTGATGATGGCCGGTCGCAACATCAGCGTTACGCACGTGGCCTTGGGCACGATCCGCGTGATGCGAACCGGCGGCATGATGGGCGAAGTGCTGGGCATGGCCGCCTCGTTGGCCAAACAGCACGGCGTCGGGCCGCGCGGCGTGTATGAAAGGTATCTGCCCGAACTCAAGGAACTGATGAAGGTCGGCGTGGGCGCGCCGCCGCCACCGCCGGTTAAGTCCGAGCCGCCCAAGTGGCTCGGCTCGGCCGGGCCGAACCTGGCCCGATCGGCTAAGGTGAGCGTGTCGGGCAACTACAACATCAAGCAGTACCCGCCCGCCCACGTCAACGACGGCAAGTTCGACGTGCAGGACAACAGCCTGCGTTGGGTAAGCAACAATGAGATACCCAACTGGGTCGAACTGGCCTGGGACAAACCCGTTACCATAAACGCCGCCCGGATAATCACCGGCCGGGAAGACGAGACCGGGCCGGCGGGCCCCATCACCGAGTTCATTTTCCAATACCGGGACGGCCAGAAGTGGAAGGACATCCCCAAGTCGGAAGCCATCTACAACCAGCGCTTCGACTGGAACGCCACCTTCCCGGCGGTCACCGCCCGACAGATCCGCCTCCACGTCCTCAACACCCCCGGCCACCTAAGCCGCATCTGGGAAATAGAACTGTACAATCGCCCGGTGGGGAAGTGAAAAAGACCTCCCCTCTCTCTTTGGGAGAGGGGCCGGGGGTGAGGGCTGGAAGTGCTTCGGCACGTGCCATCGACACGACGAAACCGGCCACGGATGAAACACGGATAAGGCTGCCGCCCAATTTCTACCGCGAAGCGGTTGGACATCTTAGCCCAGGTCAGCGGCGCAGCCGCGCTGCCCTGGGTTGGATTCACCTCCTCCGCACCCTCGGCAAGATGGCGCCGACGCGGGCTTTGTAGTCGAGGAAGTCTTGGCCGAAGCGGGCTTCGAGGTACTCTTCCTCGCGGTGGATCTGCTGGCGGGTGGCGGCGTACATTAGCAGGGCCGAGCCGAGCACCAGCCAAGAGTCCAGCAGCAGACCAAGCGCCGGTAGTATCAGTAGTATCCAGCCGGCATAGATCGGGTTGCGGCAAATGGCGTAAACGCCCGTCGTCACCAGGCTATCCGACCCGTAAGCCTTGGCCATTGCCCGAACACTGACCACGTAGAACGGTATCGCCGCGACCAGCACGGCCACGCCGGCGACGACCATGTATCGGTATGGCACGACCTCGATGGCGAACACGTCCGGCCAGGCCCGGCTGACCAGTACGGCGACGAGCAAGTAGACGGCCGTCACCACACCGATCGTCGGGCCTATACCCCAAATCGACATTCTGTCGGGCATCGTCGCAATCTCCTGGCTAGCCTGTCGGCCACTTCGATCCGTTACTGTTGGGGCGCGACATTAGCTCCCCTAGCCGCCAGCGGAAGCTGGCGGTTGCCCCGCACGAGAGCATGTTCTCCATCCATTAGCGTGAGCGATCCGCAAAGCAACCGCCAGCTTCCGCTGGCGGCTATTGTCGAATCACCGCTGTTCGGGTTTCCCTCCGGCGGTGTCTCGACGGCGAAGACCGGCTCCTCGATGAACGTGGCCGTGGCTTCGATGGGCGCGGTTGGCCGGCTGGCGGCGCCCCGGCGGCCGACGGCCTGAATCTGGTAGCGGTAGGGCACGGTCAGGCCGACGGGAGTGGGCGGCGCGACGGGCGGCGGCACGGTTACGCTGGCGCGGGTCGGTTGGGCCAGACTCTCGCCATCGACCAGCCGCAAGGCGTAATGCTGCCTGCCGGTGGCCGCCTGGTAGTCGGCGTAGCGGAACATGGGCGTGTGAACCAGCAGCGTGCTTTCGTCGGGCGTAAAGCCCGGCTGCGTCGAGCGATGCAACTCGGCCTCCAGCCCGATCGTCCGGCCGGAACACTCCCAAGCCAGATGCACGATCCCCTCGCGGTCGACATCGGCTTCCAGCGGCGGCGTGGTCTCCGGCAACAGCGGCGGGACGAAGAGCCGGCAGGCGCCGGCCACCGGCTCGGCGCCCGGCATGTCGATCCGCGGCGTGGCAAGCGCCTGCTGGCGAGTGTCGCGGATGACGGCCAGCATGGCCTGGTAGTTCGGGTCGGCGGTCGAGGCGAAGCTGACGAGCGGCTCGCCGCTGGGGTCGGGTGGAAGGACCGGCTGCTTGGGGAATTTTTCGGGCGGCTGAACGGCGTGCGCGTAGCCCTTCCATAGCAGATGGATCCGTTGCCGGGCCGGGTCGACCTTGCGGTCGCGGCAGATGGCCAGCCCCAGCCCGGCGCCCAGCCCCAGCGTGCCGGGCGTGGTGGGATCGATCAGCGGACGTATCTTCCACTCGGCCCGCGGCGCCGAGGGGTTTTCTAGCACGTAGATACCGCCCCCGCCCGGCGGCCATTTGTAGTACGTATCGTAAATGTGGATGCCCGAGTACGAGTGCCGCTTGGTGAACAGCAGCGGCGCGTCGAGCAGCCCCATCAACCGGGCTTCAACCTCTGGCGAGACGGGCGGCGTAGCCGGTGTTTGCTCGGCCGCCGGTGCGCCGGTGCCGAACATCGAGCCAAGCAGAAGACCGGTTATTAGGATGATTGTCGGGTATACGGTTCTCATAAGAGGCTCGTTCGTTCAGCCCGGCGTAACCGGATAGCGATAATAAACTTCAAGCATCAAGAGGATCATCGAGGTCGCATAGATTCGTCCGCCGCGCGCCGTACCGTGATCGCCCTTGGCGCCGGACCAACTGCCCGCCGCGTGGCCGTCTTTGGCTTGCGTGCCGACGAACTGCTCCTGGAGCCGACTGTTCCACTTCTTCCACGGTTCGCCACCGTACTGCCGCATGGCCTGGGTGGCGTAGTAGTTGTAGTAGAGGTTGGTCGGCGAGACGCCGCGGTTGCCGAGCCACTTGACTCCTTGCTGCAATGCGGCCTTGTCTCGCTTCCAACCTAGCGTCATCCGGCCCAGCAGGCCGATAGCCGTGGTCGCCTGGCCGCTGCCGGGGTTGGTGTATCCGTAGTGGGCTCCTCCGGCTGCCTGGACGCCGTCGAGGAACAGCCCGGCTTTCCGCAAGGTTTCGTCGGAGACTTGGAGCCTTCCAAGTTTGCCGGCCTCGAGCGCGGCAAGCTGCCATCCGCATACCGAGGTATCGCCCGGCTGCCGCGGCGCGTATCGCCATCCGCCACCCACGGGATCCTGGGCGTAAGCGATAAACTTGAGCACCTGCTGGGCCGGCTTGCGAAACGCCTTGTCGCCGGTCATGCCGTAAGCTTCGCAAAGCGCGATCGAGGCCAGCCCGTGCGAGTACATCGTACCGCCCGTTTCGTACAACGATCCGCCGTTCGTACTGGTCTTAATATGGTTTACCAGGAAATACAGCCCGGCGTTGACCGTATTCTTGTACTCGCCCGACTTGTGCGTCTTGCCGGCGGCCAGCAACGGCAGCAGGGCCATGGCTGTTGCCGCGTTTCGGGCCTTGTCCAGACTGCCCGCACCGTCGCACTTGCCGCCGCAAGCGGGCGCCAGCGCGTGGTTGAAACTCCAACCGCCGTCGGGCATTTGATGGGCGGCCAGCCACTTCAGCCCGCGCGACACGGCCGCCTCGGTCTTTTCGTTGCCGCCGTGCAGCTTTAGCAGGGCTTGCTTGGTCGGCGACCGGCGACATTGGTAGCCATCGCCGGCATCTCCCAAGGGATCCAGGCCTTGGATCGCCCTAACGTCGCGCCCGAGGGCCGATTGGCAAACGAGCAGCGTTATCGCCAACGCCGGCAGCAGGAACTTCTGTTTCGACATGATCGTCTCCCCAAGTTCAGAGTCCATCGTACAGTTACGCGCCCCAAGGCGCTCGAATCGGCCGCTCGCGCATCCCATTGGCCTCGTTGTCGTCGGGGAAGCGTTCTTTGTCGGGATCCCATTTGAGTGTCTTGTTCAGCTTTAGCGCGATGTTACCCAAATGGCAGAGCGAGGCCGTGCGGTGCCCCACTTCGACCGGCTCGATCGGCTCCTTGCGCGACTTGACGCTGTCGAGGAAGTTGCGCACGTGGTCGGCGTAGTAGTCGCGCTTCTGGTCGTCGCTGAAGTCGGCCGGGTACTGAACGGGTTTTGGTAGATGGATTTCGTTGGGGCCGATTTCGGATGTCGCCAGCGACTCGGGATGCGTCTTGAGCTTGCTCCTGCTGATGGAGACCCAGCCTTCGGTGCCCTCGAATCGCGTTTCGCCCCCGCTCTCGCGGCTCTCCTGGATTATCTCAACGCCGTCGGCGAAACGCAGGCGGTACTTCAGCTTCAGTGCCGTGGTGAACAGGCTGCCCTTGGGTGGCCACTCCACATGAAGGGGCTCGACCTCGACGGGCCCGGTCAGCGATGTGCCGTGCGCCATTTGGGAGATGTCGTGTGAATGGGCCCCGAGGTTGGTGATCTGCCCGCCCGAGTAATCGAGACCAAAACGGAACTTGTAGATGCAGCGCATCTCGTGATAGGGTACGTCGGGCGCGGGACCCAGCCACATCTCGTAGTCTAAACCTTTCGGCACCGGCATCGGCTTCCAGCCCGGGCCGGGTCCTACCTTGTTGTTCAGGCCGATGTAGCTGCGAACCGTCTTCAGTTGGCCGATGCGGCCATTTCGGACCAGTTCGCACGCCCGGCGAACGGCCGGGTTGGAGCGCCACTGGCTGCCGGTCTGCAGAATGCGGTTGTTGGCGCGCACCGCCTCGATCATCTCCTGTCCGTCGCGGATGGTCAGCGTCATCGGCTTCTGGCAGAAGATGTCCTTGCCGGCCTTGGCCGCCATGACGGTCATTATGCGGTGCCAGTGGTCGGGCGCGACGATGGCCACCGCGTCGATGTCCTTGTGGTCGATGATCTTGCGGAAGTCGCGGTAAGCGTCCACGCCCTTGAACCGTCCCGACTGCGTCTTGTCGGCGTAGTATTTGTTGGCGATTTCCAGGGCCGGCTCGCGACCCATCAGTTTCTTCTCGTTCCGGTAGCCGTAGCTGGCCGTGTTCACGTCGCAGATGGCGACGACCTGGACATCGTCGTTACGCATGAAGAGCCGCATGTCGGGCGTGCCCCGGGTGCCGGTGCCGATCACTCCGACGTTAATCCGCTTGCTGGGCGCGTTAGCACCCAGAACGGAAGCCGGTACGATCTGAGCGGCGCCGAACAGGACACTCGT
Organism: uncultured Planctomycetaceae bacterium; assembly: GCA_964505115.1. Taxonomy (GTDB): domain Bacteria; phylum Planctomycetota; class Planctomycetia; order Pirellulales; family Thermoguttaceae; genus CAZDHN01. The sequence goes on along the minus strand of CAZDHN010000333.1, from coordinate 1,770 downwards.
CTTCAAGAAATCCCGTCGCGTTCTATTTGACGTGCGTTTCATGTTTCACCTCAATATGTTTCAGGGATATCGTAGTATCGTAACCCGAAGCGTAAGCGAGGGAAGCGCTACGGCTTATCTCCCATTTGCTTGGCATTGTGTATACGAGTGGAAGCCCCAATCGGCCGGCTCCCTCGCTTACGCTTCGGGCTACGATTAAGGCTCCCTCGCTTACGCTTCGGGTTACGATCAAGTAGTGTCAACTGAACTTGTACTGACCCGGCAGGGCGACCGGGGGTATGGGGTAGGGGCCGAATTCGTATCGCTCGGGTCCCAGCCGGGTGTTCGACTTGATGGCGGCCTCCCAGGTGAGCTTCTGGCAGTTGGCCAGCCGGTCCTCGAACAGATCTGCCAGGGCGGCCACCTTGACGTTCTGCCGCTGCACCTTGGCCCCGTCGGCCACGTCCTCCGATACCCGGCCGCCGGATAGATAACCTTGGTCGCCGCGCCCAGCGCGTCCAACAGGGCGCCCGTGCCGCGTCCGCCGCAGCCGATCAGCCCAATCTTGATCTCCAAATCGCTCGCCGCCTCGGCCCCACTCACAAACGGCAACTCAACCGCCGCCGCCGCGGCCACCGCCAACGACGAACGCCCCAAAAACCCCCGCCTCGTCAGCCCTTCGCCCGCCGCCCGTTCAGGTCCGCCCATCATGCTCACTCCTCCGGAAAACTCAGGTACAGCCCACAAAACGGGCCGATGTAAACTCTTCCGTACCCCGAGCTTGACGTACCAGCCCCCCGTTGTCAACTATTGGGCGCAAAGCCCTCCAGAAAGGGGACTTGAAGGGGAAACCAAGTAGGTCAGGCACCCCCGTGCCTGGCAACGTGGGCGGAAGTGAGGGCGCAGTCGGATCTGTTCTGCATGTTTAGTCAGAACTCGGCTTATCTTTCGATAGCATGGGTTCGCGGGTCAACAATATCTCGCACGATCCCGCGGCTGCGTCACAAAGACTTCGCCAGCAAGCACCAGTGAACTCGTCGAAGTCCGCAAAGTGCCAGAGCAACTTGTCGGGCCCTCGGCGGTCAAAAAGCACGTCATCAAGAAAGCAGCTCTTTCGAACACGCTCTCGAAGCCGATCATCGGGGTATCGCTCTTTGAGTTCCTTGTCGAAGTTGCAGACTTCCTCCTTCGTCACCAACGCAAACATGTAAGGCCGCTCATCGTGGTCCTCTGGCTTGCGCAACATGACCCGTGGCTCCATGCGATGCACCTTCTTGTGGCGATACGTAATAGCTCTCTCGAAGTTCGGACCAACCAGCTTGTTCAGTTCCACAAGAAAACTATTGTGCCCCTTAAGCTGGAGGCCAAACTTGATCGGAGTAGTTAATCGCTCGCGGACTTGCTCGAAGTTGGGAATCTCGGGCTTCTTGTCCGGGTTGAAGTGACAGAAATACGCCCATGCGACGAGCGCCAGTTTGTCACGACAAGACGTAATCCTCGTTGCAGCATTGTCCGCATAGTATGAGATGCGGTCCTCCGCTGGCAGTTGATCGCACTCCGCGCACTCTGAAGAGTACGCAGCGAACGCTCGCATCCAGGCAATGCTGTACCCAATCTCAAGGCACACACGCGCCACGTCCAATGCCCAGTACGTAGCGTTGTAACGCCAGTCCCATGGGTAACTTCCCACAGGCAAGTCGGCGAGCCTATTCACGGACTCACGTAGTCGCCCCTCTTCGTCGCAGGCCATTGCTTTGCGCTTTTCTAGTAGCAGTTCACTCGCTCGCTGAT
>CAZDHN010000332.1:0-7393 GCA_964505115.1 uncultured Planctomycetaceae bacterium | reverse complement strand
CAAAACCGGACCAAAATGAACACCACATATCTCCACATTTTTGGGAGCCCACCCTAACCCTCTCCCAAAGGGAGAGGGGACCGACTGCCAGCCGCTTTCCGCAAAAGACACTACCTAACTAACTCGAAAGGATGCGAGTATGAAAGCTTACACTCGATTTCCAGGACTCGGATTGTCCGTTCTGCTTATGCTGGCCGTTGCGGTTCGGGCCGACGACAAGACGCCGGCCGACGGGCCGGATACCCGTGTCAATGAAGACGCTGCCAAGAAATACACCTTACGCTACAAGTTCCAGCCGGGCGAACGGGTCCGTTGGAATGTAGTGCATCGCAGCCGGGTGCGAACCACCGTCGGCGAAAGCACGAAAGTCGCGGAGACGGTCAGCGAGTCGGTCAAAGCCTGGCGGGTAACCAGCGCGAAGCCCAATGGCACGGCCGTCTTCGCCCACATGGTCGAAAGTGTCGACATGCGTCAGAAGCTGACCGGCTGCAAGCAAGTCCGCTACAACAGCCAGACCGACAAGAAGCCGCCGCACGGCTTCGAGACCGTCGCCAAATCGGTCGGCGTGCCGCTTTCGATAGTTACCATCGACACGCGGGGGAAGATTCTCGATCGACAGCGCCGGCCGGAGTACAAAGCTGCCGAGCAAGACGGTCAGATGACGATCCCATTTCCGGAGGAAGCGGTTCCGGTGGACCACACATGGTCGTTGCCTTACGAGATGTCCGTGCAGTTGCCCAGCGGCGGCATCAAAAAGATTAAGACGCAACAGACTTACACGCTAACCGGGGTGAAGACGGGCATCGCCACGATCACCGTGGCCACGCAGATCCTCACGCCCATCCACGACCCGGCCATCGAGGCACAACTCATCCAGCGCGAATCGAGCGGCACCGTGCGGTTCGACATCGAGGCGGGGCGGATTATCCGTCAGCAGATGGACGTCGACAAACGGGTAGTCGGTTTTCGCGGCGAAGCCAGTAGCCTTCACTATCTGACTCGCTTCACCGAAGAGTTGGTCCCGCCCACGACAAAGACCGCCCAACGCGATAGCGCCGCCAGAAACTGAGGTCTTGATATTGTATTGATTTGGCGACCGGCACTCGGTCCTCTCTCCCTTTGGGAGAGGGGAGAAACTTCGCAGCGCGATGGTATCGGGGCAAGCCCGCCGGCTAACCCGCATTTCTCACCAGCCATCTACTGCGAGGCCGGAAGTCCAGCCGTGGCTTCGTCGTGCGGCGCGATTCCTCCTCAACGTATTCACCAATACGCCTACGGACGAATCGCTTGCACTCCTTGCCACGACAGAACTTACGACCTCTCGTAACGATGTTGGTGAGAAATACGGGCTAAACAGAGAATCAGGGCTGGAAGCAAACGACCTCGCCATCCTCCAGGGCCACGAATATCCGGCCGGCGCGATCGATTGCCGTGCCGCCCTTGACGACGGTGGCCGGGAGCTTCTCGTTCCAGAGATCGGTCCCGTCCTTGAGGTTCATTGCGGCCAGGAAGGGAACCTGTCCGGCGTCCGAGTCGACGTAGCCGGCGCCCAGCAGCAATGCCGGCCCGACGATGAAGCTATTGAACTTTCGGCCGGTCTTTTCGACCCAAACCGGCTTGGGCTGGTTCTTCCCCTTGCCAAACCGCCCCCAACGCGAGGCCGGCTTGACCGGCTTCGACGTGCCCGGCGGAAGCGGCGGCAGAAGTTCAAGCCTCGAATGCCTGCTGCTCTCATAGCTGGCGTCGTAAGTGAGCGTCTTTCCGTCGGCCAGCGTGTGATCCAACGACAGGCAATTGCCGTACGTGGGGAAGTACGGATAGAAGGCCGTATGGAACCGCGAGTTGACGCCGTCGTATGGCTCGTTCAGACACTTGCCCGTCGCAAGGTCGTATCGGGCAATCTCGCAAACACCCCCGCCAACGAAACAGAGTGCGCCGTTGTCGATGTAAAGACTGCCCTGCAAGCTAACGCCGCTGTTGGCCTTCTTCGACAGGGCGCCAGACGAGTCGTTGTACCACTTGACCTTGCCGCTGGCCGCATCGAACGCGGCCACGTAGGTCCCGTCGTAATGGGCGATGCCGGCCGCCGCGTAAACAACGCCGTTCTTAACCACCACGCCGCCGGCCACCGGCCAGGTGGAAATTAGCTTGCCGTAGACGGGCATCCAGCGGTTGGCGGGCGCCAGGCGGTAGGTCCAGAGTCGCCGGCCGGTCGCCGCCTCGAAGGCGTAAACCCGGCCGTCGGCCGAGCCGGCGAAGAGACGACCGTCGGACACGGTTGGCGGGAAGAAGATGGCTCCGCCCGTGTACGCTTGCCAAACCGGCTTCCCGTCGGCATCCAGGGCGTGTACGGCACCGCTTCGGTCGCCGAAAAAGACCATGCCGCCCGCTGTAACCGGCGCGGTGGGCGCGACGCCGGAGGGCGTGTTGAATGTCCAACCGCGCTTGACTTGGCGCGGTATCGGCGTCTTGCTGACGGAGCTTCCCCGGCTATCGCCCCGATAGGCCGGCCAATCGCCCGGCTCTACCTTCAGCGGCTTGACCGAGGCGATGTTGCCGCCCTGCTCAAGTCGGGAGCCGTTCGCGGCGGGTTGGAAGTTGAACTTACCGGCCGGCCCCAAGCAGATATGGCCGTAGAGCGACAACTGGCAACCGCACATCCAGGGGCCCCAGTAGAGCAGGCCGTCGGATATGATCACGCCGTCCTGGCAGGCGGGCCGCATCGGTGCGATGTGCTGGGCAGTGTCCGAGGCGACGTCGATCCGTATGGTTCCGCCCGAGGCTCGATAGAAAACGCTGTCGACGCTGCCGGTCGCCCGGGTGCAGGCGCGGCGGGGAGGCAGATGGGCCAACTCCTTGGCGCCGTCGTAGCTGAGCTTGCGGCTATCGTCCAGCTTTAGCGGTCCGGCGGCGTAGAAGCCGTCGTCGCGGAGCACCAACTGGTAATTGCCGTGCTCCCTATTCCAGAGCATCTTGCCGTCGTCGGCCCGCACGACCACCAGCCGGCTGCGTTGCGGCCCAGCGAAGAAGATTCGCTCATCGTCGGCCTTAATGTACGTGCTGATGGAGAAGCCGGTCTTCCAAAGCTGTGCCCGGCCGTCGGATCCGATGGCCTCGAGCAGTTCGGCATCGTCCGTCTTCCAGAGCGGCTTGCCCGTCTTGGCATCGATCGAGGCGAGGAACTTCCGCGGCGCGTAGACAAAGATCCGCCGGCCCTTCATGCAGACGCCCCGGCTGTCGAGGTATTCGTCTTCGCGGTGGGTCCAAAGGATATTCTTCGTGGCCGGGTCGATGGCCAGCAGCGTACGGCCGAAGCCGAAATTGGTTTTCGGGTTTTTGTAGTCGTGGCCGGCCCACATGCCCCAAGGCCAGTGGCCCATGCCGGGTGTCTGGGATCGCTGGGTGGGGCTGGGCGTCTCCGCGCCGCCGACCAGCGCGTAGAGCACGCCGTCGACAAGCGACATCCATTTCCAGACCGGCCCGTCGAAGACCCCGTCGAAAACCCCGTCGGCCACTCCGTCGGCCACGCCGTCGGGAATCACAATCTCGTCCTTAACCTTGCCGGTGTCGGGGTCGATCAGCTTGCACGACTTGTCGTCGGCCAGGTAAAGCGTGTCGGGCGTGGCGATCAGCGTGTTGCGATGGATCATGAACCCTTCCGTCAGATCTCGCTGCCAGAGAATCGCTCCGTTGTAGCCGTTGACGCAAATCAGCTTGTTGAGCATGGCATTCTGATTCGCCTTGTGCGAGATGTGGCCGAAAGCACGGTACACCTTGCCGCCGGCCGCAACCGAAATCTCCGGCATCGGGCAGAATAGCGGATCGGCGAGGAACTGCGTCAGATACGGCCAGCGGGCGAGCTGGTCGGTCGACAGCGGGTTGTTGTCCGGGCCGTGGTACGGATGGCCCCAGGAGTCGACGCCTTCGGGCACGGGCTTAACGATTTCCCGGTCGCCGACGATCGCCTTGCCTTCGGGATGCAGCACGCGGAGGAGTTCCTTTTGGTCGACGGCCTCTTCCGCATCCGGTCCGACCAGAATCGCGCCGGCCAGGTTGTTGGCCAGATGGATCGAACTGAATTTGCCCTGATCGACGAAGACTCGCCGCCCCAGCATTCCAGCCGCCTCGGCCGCCTTTCTCACCCGATCCACTTCGTCGCCGTTTGGCGACTGGAAGTAAACCAGCAGTTGGCTGCCGGCCGCCAGTTCCGTGACGAAGCTCGGCGTGGCATCCTTGGGCAGACCCAGCACGGCGCAGACGCCGCTTTTTATGCCGATCTTCTCCACGCCGACCGTCGCGGAAGCCGTCCACAACAGGGCCGTGACGATCAGGATCGTCTTGCCGAGTGTAGTCAAGAAGCCGTGCTTGCCGTTCATCGTCCATTCTCCTTGTAGCGTGCCCCGATTCTGGAAAGCGCCAACCTCCGCCCTCAACTCCGCTCAGTATTGCCGCCCGGGCTTTGTGGTGCAAGTGGTGCGAGCGGCAGTTGGCGACGCGTGGCCATTTCCGCGGGCCCAACGGGCCTAATATGCGGACAATTTGTAGCCGCCGCGCTCGGATACCGCGGGCACGGCGGCGTGCGGTCATGAAACCCGAACGACACGCAATCGCGTCGATGCCATTGAGTGGGCACTCCGACGCCGTCGACGCATGCCTGGGTTTGGCTCGAACGCCCGGCTATTGCTCAACGACAGAGGGCAAGCCTACGACCAGCCCAGCAAGAGCGGGAACCCCAACCAGCAAATCCCCAATCGATTTGCTGATTTGGTTCGACGCTTCCGGGCCGACGGGGAGGAAATCCGTAGCTTATCTTTCGGCAAGCTACGAAAAACCGCCGGCAATCTGGTTCGGCAATTTGCTGACGGCGAGGCGGCCGACCCAGTGACGAGTCTGGCTTCGCGTTGCCAACTTCTACTGTTCAACCAGCGCCGGCCGTTCGTCGACGGTTAGCTTGATTTCGATCTGCTTACCGTCGCGGAGCAGGGTGACGGTTGCCTTCGAGCCGATCTTGGTTCGGGCGACGGCCAGGCTGAGGTCGGTGGGGTCGTTGATCGGCTCGTCGTTCCACTTGACGATAACGTCGCCCGGCTCGATCTTGGCCTTCGCGGCCGGCGAGTTGGGGACCACGCCGGTTACCAGCGAGCCGCCGGGCTCCTTTAGGCCGAGCTTGCTGGACAGCGGCTCGTCGAGTTCCTGCATGGCGACGCCCAGCCAGCCGCGGGCGACCTTGCCGGTGGTTTTGAGCCGCTCGTAGACCTCGCGAGCCAGGCGGCTGGGTATCGCGAAACTGATCCCCTGATACGCCTGGCCGACAATTGCCGTGTTGATGCCCACCACCTCGCCCTTCATGTTCACCAACGGCCCGCCGCTGTTGCCGGGATTCACGGCGGCGTCGGTTTGCAGGAAGTTTTGGTAGTTGAGGTTATCGATCACGCGTCGTCGTCCCTTGGCGCTGATGATTCCGGCCGTCACGGTCCGGTCGAGTCCAAAGGGGTTTCCCACGGCCAGGACGGGATCGCCGACTTCCATCTCCTCGCTATCGCCCCAAGGCGCGGCGGTGAGTCCTTGGGCATCGATCTTGAGCACGGCCACGTCGCTAAGCGGATCGGCGCCGATGATCTTGGCGTCGTGAAACTTACGGCCGTCGCTCAGCGCTACGACTACCTTCGTCGCCCGACTAATCACGTGGAGGTTGGTGATCACGTACCCCGACTCGTCGACGATCACGCCCGACCCTTCACCCCGAGCCCGAACGGGCGGCTGACGGTAGAGGTGCGAGTACTCGTCGCGATACAATCCGCCGTCGATCAGGTTATCCGTCTCGACCCCCACCACGCAGGGCGCTATGCTCTTGGCCACCAGACGATAGACGCCGGCCCCGTCGGGCAACTCGTCGAGTTGCTTTCTGGCCACCTCGGCATTTGCCCGTTGCCGGCCCCGGGTTATTGCAAACTGCACCTGTTCGGCCAGGTAGGGCAGTATCAGCAGTGCCACCAGCACCATCAGAATCCAGAGCATGCCGGACCTGCGTCTCGGAGCGGGTCGGGGCGGAGCGGGTTGGGACGGAGCGGGTCGGGACGGGGCGGGCGGGAACTTGGAGTAATCCTGCATTGACATCTGTTGGGTTGGAGCCAGTAACCAGTACCAGAAGCGGAGGGCGAGGACTCGTAGCCGGCCAATGTTCCGACTTCCGACCTCCAACTTAACCTCTATTGTACATGGCTCGCCCAACTCGGGACAGGACCCGGTTGCCGGCGGCCCGTGTGGGCGGTATGCTGATCGGCATGTTCTTCGCGCATCAAATAACGACCAAGCAACTGGCCGGGCTGTGCCGGCGGCTGGGCATTTCACTGGAGGCCGGCATCGACGTGCGGACCGTTTGGGCTCGGGAAGCCGAGCGTGCCAGCGGTCGCGCCGCCCGAGCAAGGCTCGAATTGGTCAGTCGAGAGATTGCCGCCGGCGAGAGCCTGGCCGACGCGCTGGCCGATACCGGCAGTTTCTTCCCACTGCTATTTCGCGAAATGGCCGAGGTGGGCGAACAGACCGGACACCTCGACATGGTGTTCGCCCAACTGGCCGATCACTACCAGGAGCGTCTCAAGCTGCGACGGAACTTCCTGGCCGCCATCTCCTGGCCCGTCGCACAGTTGGTGATAGCCATCTGCGTCGTTGGGCTGCTGATCTGGATCATGGGCTTCATCGGCCAGATGACGGGCAGCACAATCGACATCCTGGGGATGGGGCTGGTCGGCGGCCAAGGGTTGGCAATCTATCTGACGTTCCTGGCGGTCGTGGGCACGCTGCTCTTCCTTTTCGTTCGGGCGGTCAGTCGCGGGCTGGTTTGGACCCGACCGATCCAACGGTTCGTATTGCGGATTCCCTGGCTGGGTCCCCCGCTTCAAACCGTGGCGCTTGCTCGACTCGCCTGGACACTAAACTTGACGCTCGACGCGGGGATGGAAGTCCGCCGGGCATTGCGGCTGAGCCTGCGAAGCGCGCGGAACGCCCGGTTTGCGGATCAGATCGCCATAATCGACGCCGAGATTTCGGCGGGCAACTCGATCCACGACGCCTTCTCGGCGGCCGGCTCCTACCCAACCGATTTCCTCGACTCGGTCCACGTGGGCGAGCAGACGGGCAAGCTGGCTGAATCGATGGACCTTCTGTCGCGTCAGTACGCCCAACGGGCTCAAACCGCGTTGGGCACGCTGACCATGCTGGCCGGGCTGGCCGTCTGGGGCGTAATTGCCATGATAATCATCGCCCTGATATTCCGGATATTCGGATTCTATCTAGGAACGATCAACGACGCACTGGACATGACCAAGTGAGCCGGTACTAGCCCGCATTTCTCACCAGCCATCTACTGCGAGGCCGGAAGTCCAGCCGTGGC
>CAZDHN010000331.1:2883-7415 GCA_964505115.1 uncultured Planctomycetaceae bacterium | reverse complement strand
CGCCACGCACGGTTAGCAGGAAACACACATAAACAACATTTTCATCAGGCCACCCTAACCCTCTCCCAAAGGGAGAGGGGACCGTTTCGCGACTTCGCAGTTCGCCTGGGCATGGGCCTCTACAGCTTTCCGCGAGTCGGTTATGCTGTAATGTATGGGATTTGTCTTCCGCCGACGGACCGGCGACCGCGGGCGAGCATTCGAACCGGGCAGTTTCACCAATGAAGAAGAAACCCAGCCGAAAACCCGAGCAGAAGCTGTTCGAGTCGCACCAGCGCGAATTCCAAGACAACCGATACGTCTATCCCGTGCTCAGCCGCCGTAGCGGCGGGATATCGATCGGTGTCAACCTCAGCCTCGACAAGACCTGCAACTTCGATTGCATCTACTGCCAGGTCGACCGGAACCGACCGGGGAGCCGGGAACCGATCGACATCGAGCGGCTCGCCGGCGAGCTGGATCAGGTTGTCGAGCTTGTCGTCTCCGGACGAATTTACGAGGGGCCGAAGTTCGGCAAGACACCCGAATCGTTGCGGCGTTTGAACGATATCGCATTCAGCGGCAATGGCGAACCGACCAACTGCCCCCGGTTCGACCGCGTCGTGGCGGCCTGCATTGAGGTGCGACGGCGGCGTGGGCTGGACGACGTAAAACTCGTGCTGATAACCAATGCCAGCATGCTTCACCGCAATCTGATACGCCGGGCGCTGCGCAGGATGGACAATTCGGGCGGCGAGATTTGGGCCAAGCTCGACGCCGGCACCGAAGAATACCACGAGCAGGTCTCCCGATCGGCCGTCCCCTTCCAGCGAATTCTCGATAACATCACGGAGACCGCCCGAGCGCGGCCGATCGTGATCCAATCGCTCTTCATGCGGATCGACCGCCGGGCGACCCCGCCGGAGGAGTTGGCCGAATATTGCCAACGGCTTCGGGAGATTGTCGACGGCGGCGGCCAAATCAAGCTGGTTCAGGTCCACACGGTCGCCCGAACTCCCGCCGAAAGCAACGTTACGGCGCTCTCCAAGACCCAAGTCGACGCGATGGCCAAGCTGATCGGCAAGGAGACGGGGCTGCCGGTAGAGCGGTTCTACGGGTAGGCTTGTTCAATACGGGCCAAACACTTGACATCCAAGATTGCGGCTGTCACGATGAATTCCCGTGGTGTTAGTGTGGTTGGGTGCCACTGCCGACTTGCCCAGCAGTGGCTTCGTCGGCGTCCTGCTTCGCACTGCTGGGCAAGCCAGCAGCGGCACCCTTTCTCAACGCGATGCCAACCGTTTATCAAGAAAACCGAGAGGAGCACGAATCATGGCGAGCAAGAAGTTAACGCGGCGCGAGGCACTTCGAGTAGGTGGAGCGGCCATCGCGCTGCCGTACCTGCTTCCCCGCCACGCGCTGGGCGCGAACGAGCGAGTGAACATCGCCATCATCGGCCTGGGCGGTCGCGCCCGGAGCATGGCCCGAACCTGCGAGCCGGTTTCCGGGTTGAGCGTTGTCGCCATCTGCGACTGCTTCGAGCCCTTGTGCAACGACTTCGACAAGAAGCTCGGCGAGGGGAAGAACTGGAAGAAGTACACCGACTTCAAGCAGATGTACGACAAGGAGAAGCTCGACGGCGTGATGGTCGAAACGACCACGCATGCCAGGGCCTGGGTGGCCATTCAGGCGATGCAAGCCGGCATGGACACCTACATCGAAAAGCCCATGTGCCTGACAATCGCCGAAGGTCGCTACATGGTCAACGCGGCCCGAAAGTATAAGACGGTCACGCAGGTCGGCACGCAGCAGCGTTCCATGCCGATGAACAACTGGGCCAGCGATCTGGTCAAGAATGGCGCGATCGGCAAGATCAAGACGGTGCTGGCTCCGAACTTCGTCGGCCCCTTGCGCTGGACTCCCCAGCCGGCCCAGCCGGTGCCGGCCGGCGGCAGCGACAAGTGGTGGGACATCTGGACCAATCAGGCCGAGTTCCGCCCCTATCATCGCAACTTACACCGCGGCTGGTCGACATGGTGGGACTACGACGGCGGCGGTCGATGCTACGGCGTGACCGGCTGGGGGACCCATTCCTACGACCAGATCAACCGCGCCTTGGGTACCGACGAGACCGGTCCGGTCGAGGTCCTGCTGGAAGAGCCGGTCGAGGATCGGCCCTGCGGCAAGTTCGATAACGTCAGCAAGACCGACCAGACGTCGTTGGACTACCTGATCCGCCTGGCCAAGCCGGTCAAGGGGCCGCGGGCCAAGGTTCGCATGAAGTTCGCCGACGGCACCGAGTTGCGGCTGCATCTCGACGGCGACTGGGGCCCCGGGCTGGGCGCCATCTTCATCGGCGAGAAGGGCAAGCTCGATATCAACCGGGACAAGATCGCCGGCAACCCCAAGGAACTGCTCAACTCGCCCGAAAACCCCGGCCCGAACAAGAAGCCGGAAACCCAGTACCACGTCGAGAACTGGATCGATTGCATCAAGACGCGAAAGCCGTGCAACGCCGACATCGAGTACGGGCAGCGTTCCAGCTCGCTCTGCTACCTGGTCAACATCGTTCGCGACGTCGGCCAGGTCGGCAAGAAGCTCGCCTGGAACCCCGAGACCGAGCGGTTCACCAACTGCGACGAGGCCAACGCCCTGCTCTCGCGTCCGCGCCGCAAGGGTTACGAGTTGCCCGAGTTGGGTTGAGTGATTGCTCGTACTAAACGGAGTTCGTGGCAAAATAGAGGCATGATCATGTTTGCTTCAGCTTGCTTGGCCGTCTGCGTTTTGCTGGGGCAGGCGGATGCGACGGTCGGCGATGACTTGAAGCTGGAGGTCCGCGGTCTGGTTCGCCAGTTGGGTGCCGCCCGATTGGCCGAGCGGGAGGAGGCCGAACGGAAATTGGTCGAACTGGGGCCGAAAGTGCTCGAACTGCTGCCGGAGACGACCGACCGAACCCCGGCCGAAATCCGCCAACGGCTGGGCCGAATCCGTCAGAAACTCCAGGAGGCGGCAGCCCGATCGGCGGCCAAGGCGTCGACGGTAACGCTGACCGGTAAGTCGATGCGGCTTGGGGCAGTTTTCGAGGCGATCGGCAAGCAGACGGGCAACAAGATACTGCTTGCCGACAACGCCCCGCCCGACACGGCCGACCGGAAGGTCAACGTCGATTTCGACGCGACGCCGTTCTGGCCGTCGCTGGACCGGGTTCTGGACGACGCGAACCTAACGGTTTACGCATTCGGCGAGGAAAGAGGCGTAACCGTGGTCGGCCGAACGGAAACGCAACTAGCCCGTTCAGCCGGCGCGTATTACAGCGGCCCGTTCCGCTTCGAGGCCGTGCGGATCGACGCCCGACGCGAGCTGCGCGATCCCATGAACCAATCGCTGCGGCTGGTGATGGAGATCGCCTGGGAGCCGCGGCTAAAACCGATCAGCCTGCGGCAGCCGGTGGCCGGAGTGAAGGCGGTCGACGAAAACGGCCGGCCGATGCCCATGGAAAGCCTCCAGTCGGTGTTGGAGGTGCCGGTGAACCCGGAGTTGACGGCGGTCGAGCTAAGGTTGCCGCTGTCGCTTCCACCCCGGTCGATTCGGGAGATAGCCCGGCTGGAGGGCACGCTCGAAGCGCTTCTGCCCGGCCGAATCGAGACGTTCCGCTTCGACAAGCTGACGACGGCCAAGAACGTGGAAAAAAGGGCCGCGTCGGCGACGGTCACGCTACAGCAGGCGCGGCGCAACGGGGAGATTTGGGAGGTGCGTATCCGGGTTCGCTTCGACAAGGCGGGCGGGGCGTTGGAATCGTATCGCGGCTGGATATTCAACAACCCGGCCTACCTGGAAGACGCCGACGGCAAGCCGGTGGCCAACGTCGGCTTCGAGACAACACACCGCACCGAGAACGAGGTCGGCATCGCCTACTTTTTCGACCTCGAAGCTCCCCCAACCGGCCACGCGTTCGTCTACAAAACCCCCGGCACAATCATCTCCGCCCGCTTCCCGTATTCGATCAAGGGCGTGAAGCTGCCGTAGCGGTGTAGGGTGGGTCGAGCGCAGCGAGCCCCACCAAATTGATACGCGGGTCTTTCCCGTTAGGTCTGCTTTTCTTTCTCGTCAACGTACAAGAGCAGTTCTATCTTGTTGTCGAAATTTGTGTGAAACAACGCGTGTAGGCCAGCGAATGCGAAGAGACCTATTGACATCTTGGTGATGATTTGAGAGTCAAACAGAAGGATTGCTAAAGCAGTTGTGCTAAGAAGAAAGAAGCTCCACAGGAATAGTTTTCGTTTCGTCCGGTACGACTTCAGCGCGGACGCTCTCTTTTGTTCATCACGAACGAGCTCAAGGAAAAAAGCATCGCATCGCTCAAAGCTCGGGATCATTTCTCTTTTCCTTCTCAGTAGGCCATGGTGGGGCTCGCTGCGCTCGACCCACCCTACGTCTCTGCCGTAATTACAAATCATCCAAACCGGTGAAGCCGGTGATTAGGGCGCGAAGCTTGCGGCGCAGGACGGTGTAGCTGAAGAAGGCTTTGCCCAGTTCGTAGTTGTAGTCGACGA
>CAZDHN010000331.1:0-2783 GCA_964505115.1 uncultured Planctomycetaceae bacterium | reverse complement strand
CGCAGGACGGTGTAGCTGAAGAAGGCTTTGCCCAGTTCGTAGTTGTAGTCGACGATCTCCTTGCGGTACTCTGCGTCGGCGATCACGCGGCGAACCTGCTCCAACACGCTCCGGGTAAGGAAGCCGTTCATCGTGATTACTTTGAAGCCCTTGGGCTCGATGTCGGCGATGAAGATGGCGTACCGATTGACCAGCACGGGCTTGCGGTAGTAGAAGGCTTCCAGCAGTGCGTTGCCAAAACCTTCGTAGAGGCTAGGGTAGGTGATCAGGTCGGCCTGGGCATAAACGTCGTCCAATAGCGCTGTGACCGGCGTTCCGTTTGTCTGGATGGGGACGTCGGGCGTGGCCTGCGTGTGGACGAACCTAAGGTCGACGCCCGAATGCTCGGCCAACTCGGTCAGGGCGTCGCGGTACTCCAGCCCCTCGTCGCCCGATTCGTGAGATACCACCAACTTGCACTTGGGATTCTTCAATTGCGAAACCAGGGCGATCGAATGCTCGATTCCCTTGCGGGGTACTACCCGGGTGGGCTGAAGGAGCATGATGTCGTCCGGTTCCAGCCCAATCTGCTCGCGAAACTTCGAGTTGCCACTGCCCTCCGCCGGCGGTTTCTCGAAATTCAGAACGTTGGGAACCAGGATCGACGAGGACCCTTCCCGCCAGGAGAGGTTCTGCTGAGCGAACGTATTAATGGTTACGTGCTGGATCGAGGGCAGGCTGGGTGGAAAGGCCATGGCCAGAAAATCACCCACCGAGTTGACCGAGAACCGAGCCCGCTCCCAGTGGAAATCGTGGTGATGGGCGATGGTGGGTATCTCGGTCTCGGCAATGAAGTGCGTTAAGGCCACCCCCAAAGGGATGTGCATCGGGATGCAAAGCGCGTTCTCCACCACCAGAATCTCGATGTCGAACTTCTTCACGAACTCGTAGAGGCTCTCCTTGAGCCGATCGGCCATGGCGTAGATTTTCCGGGTCAACTCGGGCGTCCGCCGGTGTGTGCCGAAGGCGTGCTCGTTGATCCAGACGTTATCCCGATCGTAAAAATAAGCCTCCGGAACCAACATGCTGACCGCCGGGTCCCGGTCCAGCTTGCCCGCATACCAGTAGCTCACGTGCTGGTGGTCCCAGAGGATCCGGGCCCATTTCGAGCTTTCCAGAGAGACGCCGTCGGTGCCTGAGAACCGAGTCGATACAAAGCCGATGTTGCAGGGCACTTGCCTACCGCCTATTGATCAGTTTGGGGAATTCGCCTTGTTGATACTTGCGATCCACACTGGGGACATGGCCATTTTGTCGGGGGACAGGGCTTCGCCAGCGCTAATTGGCAACAGAACCCTTAATAAAAGGAAATCGGTCGGCAGGACCAGTTACTGAAATCCCACTGCCGAACGTCGAGGCGCTTATTCACGAATTCCTAGCGAAGATCCTGCCCTTTCCAAGTGTACGATGGCCTTGCGAGTCCGTCGAATCGGAAATTTCGATGGTCTTGGAAGGCCGGCGTTGAAGAATACCGGCGTTCTCACCCGAAAACAGCGCGATCCTAGGCAATAATACACTCTTGAAGCTGGCTCAACCGCGTCAGGACCAGATCGGGCACAATCCGGGCGACACGCCCATCGCCCTGGCGACGCCGCAGGCTACGGGCGTCGCCGGCAAAAAGTGCGGTGCGAAAACCGACCGACGACGCCGGCAGAATGTCGTTGAGCATGTCGTTGCCCACGTAAAGCACCTCCGGCGGCCCGATCCCATAAGCCGATAACACCTCGGCCGCCGCGTTAAATAGCTCCAAACCGGGCTTCGCCCGCCCGTATTTGTAGGAATAATACAGCAATTGCGGGTCGAACCCCCAGGACTTGGTGTCGGCCCCCAGCAGGGCGGGAAACAACTCGGGCGTGAAGAACTGGGCGTTGCTGATAATACCCAACCGCAGACCCTTCCCCCGCAAATCATTCAGGCATTCCCGCAAGTCGGGCATCGGCCAGACGGGATTCGCGCGGACCTCATACTCCACGGCCAACAGCCTATTGATCTTTGCATAGTTAATGCGCGACTCAAGGGGGTTCCGCCAGGGAACCGGGCTTCGCCCTCGATCATTGACTATGCAAGGGTCAATAGAATCTGTCTCGGGACACTCTGGCAACTCGACCAGTCCGCGGCGCGACATCTTGGCCAGAACGGCCCGCCACACCTCGACGATATCTACCTCCGGATGCTCGATACCCAATGCACGCGACTCGGCATGAGACTGCTCGATCGTCTCGACGAAGCACCTAACCCCTTGATCGAGCGGGGCGAGCACCTTGATCCCCACGGCAGCCAGCGCCTCGCCGAGCGCGGTCTCGCTCGCCGCCTCGTCCACGCAGCCAACCTCGCCGCTGCCGCTGATGAACATCGTCCCGTAGGCGTCGAACAGAACTGCCCTTAGGCCGGTCAATGGGGTCAAGACGGGCGATTCGTCCGTGGCGACCGGCTCCAGCGGCCGGCAGCCCTCTCGCAGTATTTGGCGGAATGAGCCGGGCATGGAGGATGATAGTGTTTGGAAGCGAGCGACGCTTAGTTGGGCAGCGCCACTTTCGGGATGGGTATCATGCGTAAGTGCTTACCCCCACTGGGCTTGCCCCAGTGGAAACAAGGTTTGCAAACTAGAAACGCGAGTCCCGCCCTTCTGTCGCTGCTCCGCTTCCGCCAAGGGCGGAAGCGAAGCAGCGACCGGGCACGAGCGCGGGGGTGTAGTTTTCAAACGCCAATCCACCGGGGCAAGCCCGGTGGCGTCATCTCGAAGT
>CAZDHN010000330.1:0-7421 GCA_964505115.1 uncultured Planctomycetaceae bacterium | reverse complement strand
GGACCCGATGGGCCAGCCGTTCATCGACGAGGCGATCGTGGCCCAATCGAAGAAAGCGCTCACCGATCGGGGCATTACGCTGGTCGAGCACGAGCTGGTCGTGGCCAGCAAGGAAGAAGCCCGCCTCGCCCTGAAGAAGATGAAGGAAGACGACGCGGTCGACTGCCTGGTGCTCTTCTCGGGCACCTGGGTTTGGGCCTCGCACATGATCGGGGCGATCCGCGACTTCGCCATGTCGGGCAAGCCGATCCTGATCTGGACGCACTCCGGCTCGCAAGGCTGGCGGCCCGTCGGCGGCTTGGTGCTGCACGGGGCGCTGTTGGAGGTAGGCATCGACCACAAGTTCGTTTACGGCCCGGCCGACGATCCCAAGGAAGTCGACCGGATCGTCAGCTACGCCCAGGCCGCCCATCTGAAGAGCCTGTTGAATATGTCGACCCTGGGCACATTCGGCGGACGCGGCATGGGCCAAACCTGCGGCGCGGCCGACCCCAGCCAGTGGATGAAAATGTTCGGAGTCGACATCGACTCGCGCGACACGACCGAGTTGATCCGCGCGGCGGACGCAATTACCGACGACGAACTGGCCGCGCTGAAGCCGCGGATCGAGAGCCTCTTTGGCCGTCTGCCCGAGCAGGACGTGGTGAGCGAGCGGTCGATGCGGCTGTACCTAGCCATCAAGAAGCTGGTCGAGCGGAACGGTTGGGACATCTACACGATCCAATCGTTCCCCGGTCTGGCCGACGACTACAGTGCCACCTGCTTCGCCCAGAGCATGATGCTCGAAGACGGTTGCGGCACCTCGACCTTGGGTGATTTCAATACAGCCATGAGCGTCTGGCTGCTAACGAAACTCAGCTCCGAGCCCGTCTACTACGGCGACCTTCAGCACATCGACAAGGCGTCGGGCGAGATCAAAATCATCGGCGACGGTGCCTGTCCGCCCTCGCTGGCCGGAAAACTGGGGCCGGCCGGGTTCGCCGAGCACGGTATCCCCACGGAGGGCGAGGCGGGCGGACTGTCGATCAAGCTGGTCTGCAAGGTTGGCGAGGGCGTGCTGGCCCGGCTGGGACGCGTCGACGGCCGCTTCAAGATGATCATCACCCGCTGCTCGATCTTCGAGCCGCCGGCCGAGCAGCTTGAAGCCCGACAGCTTGAATGCGGAATCCCCTTCTGGCCGCACGGTTTCGTCACGGCCCATTGCGACATGGACCTGCTGCTGGAGAACTGGACCAACGAGTACGCCTGCCTAGGCTACGGCGAGCACCTGCTCGACGCCCTGGTCGACTTCTGCCGCATAACGGGCATCGAGGTGGTTTTGCCGTAAGGGCGGTTGGTTCGCGTCTATTGTCCCTGCTGCAACAACCGACAGGACTCAAGCAGCCGGCTTAGTGGATGCTTTCACCTCGGACAGAATCGGCCCCAGTTTGGAGGTTGTGGTTCCCGGTATCGCGTGGCTTGCCGCGCCGCCATCCACGCTTCGCATGGGAATCCGGCTGACGGGCGTCTTGGTGTGGCGTTTGATATTTCCCCGCAGGAGATGCCGGCACCAGCCCAGTGTCCGCCGCGCGGTATGGGCGAGCCCCCACATTCCGAACAACTGCACGCCGGCATCGGCGAAGTGTGCGCGCAGCTTCCGGCGAGCGTGTCGACGGAAGCTTTTCCAGCCGGCGCCCTTCGATTTTCCCGTCCCCGGCGGCCAGGTTTCGGCATCCGCCAGCGGGATATTGGTCTTCGAACGCACCAGCGCGGCCAGGAGCCGTAGCGGGTTGTAGAAGTACAAATAGGCCGCCAGGAGATTCAACTGTTTGACCCAGGGACGTGGGTGGCGGGAGGCGACAATGTGATTCCCGTCGACGATCCGCGGTTCGACCACGACCTCGTCGACGCTCTCGAAGGCAAGCCCCGAAGAATAAGCCTCGTCGTACAATTTCGAGCCGGGCGACGGGGTAAGCATCATGATCTGCACGTAGACGGCCCCGGCCTTTCGCAGCAGTCCCACCTGATTGAGCAGCCCGTCGCCGCGATTACGTGTGTACAGCGGCTGTGAATCGTGGTGCATCAGCATGGGAACCGGGAAGATGCCGCCCGCCCGCAAGAGACGGAATGCTTCCAAGGTGTTGTCGGTGCTCTGGCCCTTTTTGACCAGCGCTCCGGTCATGTCTTCCACGCCGAGCCACAAGGCCCAAAGCCCCGCCTTTCGCACGACGTCCAGGTGGTCCTTCATTGCCAGCGTGTCGTGGACCGTGGCTTCGGTACCCCAGCGGATCTTGCAGTGCGGTCGCGATCCGCCGTCTACTTTTCGTGCCAGTGTCTCGGCGATGTCGAGCGTTCGTTGCTTGTCGTTGAAGAAGTTGTCATCCGCTCCGAAGAAGAAACGGATGCCGAATTCGTTGAAGACCCGTTCTATCTCGTCACTGATTCGCTCACCACTTTTCGCGCGGTATTGGCGTTGATTGTAGGCGGGGATCGGACAATAGGGACAGCCGAACTTGCACCCCAAGGTCATAACAATCGACGCGATCCGACAGTGTTTACGAACCCGGTCGGCGGGCAGAGCGCGTGGGCCCAATGCGGCACTGGCGCTGGGTGGCTCCAGAAGCTGATATCCCAGGGCCGGGTGCGGCAGTTCGTCGAGATCGCCCAAGAGCCGCTGGATGCCCGTGTCGACCAGTTCCTCGGCCATTCCCCGGGCATTGGTCCGCGCGTAGACCAGGCCCGGGATGGCGTCAAGTGCTCCACTATCGCGAGCCCGCATGAAGGCCGACCGCATCGATTCCCCGCCCGCGCGAATCGACAATAGTACTTCAAGCAGACTCAGCAGGACGTACTCTTCCCCGGTGACGGCCACGTCCGCGCCCCAAGGGCATTTTGGATTGAGATTGAGATTGGTATTGGCGTTGGAACTGGCAGTGGGGTCGATACCGAAGACATCCCACGGCTCGTAAATCACCTTTGGCCCGCCGACGATGATCAGCGGCCGCCGTGCCGGATCGATTTGGCAGGCGTCCCGGATCAAGGCATGGCACTGGGCCGAGTGCAACTGCATGCTCGACACCATGAAGAGGTCCGGGATTCTTCCGTCCAGTCGCATCCGCGACGGCCGGAAGTTCCTGTTCCACTGCTGCAGCACGATGCGGGTCTTGTGGAAACCGGCGTCGGCCATCGCCGCCCCAATGGCACGCACGCCAGCCGGGGCCATCCTTGTGTCCGCGTAGATGAACGGCAACATCCGCGTGCGGTGGTCGAAGGCGCAGGCGATCACGGTTGTTAAGTCGTGCTTGGGCGCAAGGTTCCGCAGGCGTAGCCGGAGCCGGGCCAGTTCGCCCGCCTCGAGCAACTCATCGCCACGAACGCGACGAGGAAGTTCCATATGCAGCTACCCCAAAGGAAGGTGAACAATAACCTCTGCCCACAAGGCCGACTTGGCATACCCACGATTGACCGAGGATCAGTAGCGGCCGCGGTATTTTTTGGCCGCCGGACGCGGGTTTTGGGTGAGTGTGGCCGGCTGGCTGCCCTTCGCCTTGCTTTCCACCAATACCAGCAGGTCGGCCCGGGCGGGTGAAGAGGGCAACGGCAGGGGGATACCCGGCAGCAGCGACTTTCCCTCGGCCGGGACCGGAAGCGCAACCATGCCCATTCCCACCAGCAGAACGTGGTCGACCGGCCAGCGAAATCGCTCGTGGAAGCGGAAATGCGTGATTTGCGGCACCTCGATCTTGCTGCGTTGACGCGGCGATACCGAGGTGGGCACCTCGACCATCACCGGCACCATCTTCTCCACCTGATCGATGTTGCACTTGATAACCGCGTCGATTGTCTTGCCGTCGACCGACGAGAGTGGGCTGAATTCCAGCGAGAAACCTTCGTCGATATGGGCTTTTTCCGACTCGAAACCCGGCCAAACGTCGGGACGCATCGTTACGCTACGGATGTAGGTCCGCTCCCGCAACGACGAAACCACCGTCGACTGGCCGTCGTTAACCAGCAGGTGCGGCGAACTGTGTTCTCGATAGTCGGTGCGTCGCTTCAACTCGGACAACAGCACGGAGGCGTCTTCCTTCTGTAACAGCCAGGCCTGAACGCCCGGCGTTTGGACGGCTATCGGCCGCAAGAGCCGCTGTGCCCGGCCTCGCCAACTGGGATGGTCGACCGTGATTACTTGAATCCCGAACGCCCGGCTCTCGGCCTCCTGGCCGACGAATCGATCGACGACGGCGGCCACTCGGGCCTGCATCTCGCGAGTGTGGTATACGCGCAGCGTGCGGCGCGAGGCGTTCAGGATACCCAACGGTTCCGAGTGCCAGGCTTCGTAGCCCGTCTCCCGTAGGATCCAGTCGATCAACGCCTGCTCGGGCCGGTTGGTCGTGGTGACGCGAAGCGTGTAGGGGCTGATATCGTAGTCACGCCACACCTGTCCCGCCCCGGTTGGCAGCCGTCCGCTGCCGGCGGTTACTCGGGCGATCCGTTTTTGCGGCGGTCCGGTTACCGCGCTGGAGGGAGCCGGGCTTTTTCGGACCGCGCCGCTGCCGGAGGCCGGCTGCACCGCGCTTGAGTCAGTTGTTCGAGCGGTGGAAGCAGGCATCGCGGTCCCGGCACGCCGCCATTGCAGCGCGCCCATGCCTGGTCCGGACGCCGGGGCCTGCGCGCTGGCCAACCCGGCCGCCGTGAGGACCGTAATCGAAATAATCGCCAGAGAGAATCTCGCCGCCATGCTTCAGCCTCCTTGCCGAAGTCGCCCGCCAGGCCGGAACGGCCCGGGTAAAATTCAGAACTTGGGTGCGGCAGTATAGGGCTGCCCTCCACCCGGGGCAATACCGATGGCACGCGCCGGCTGTGAAAATGGGTAAAAAGAAGCGTTTTTTACTGCAATTCAGGGCGTGAAACACACTCTCTTGCGACCAGCTTCCGTTTAGCCGCAATACCGTTCGTGTAGTCACAAGTGGAATACTGGCCCAGGGTTGCGGCAACGCGACACCTATAAAGCCGCGACCGTTGGTCGCGCACGGAACAAAAGATGCACGGTATTGCGAAACTCTCAGCGCGACCAACGGTCGCGGCTTTATATCAGCCATGCCACAACCCTGTGTGATATCGGTACTTACCACTACACGAACGGTATTGCGTTTAGGATCGCGCAAACAATAACTGTCGTATTGTCGCCTTTCGCTCCGCGAAAGAACGCAACTTTCGCGGAGCGAAAGGCGACAGTTGTTTCCACGCTGGCGTTTGGAAATTCCCGGGAATACGCCAGCCGGTAGGTATCATACGGGACGCCCCTGGTTGTGATCCCTCCGGATGCTGCCGAGGATTTCTTTCGCGTCGCACGCGCGGCGATCGCTAGCGATATAGAGCCGCGACCGCTGGTCGCGCACTAACTGGCAAGAACCGGCTTCACGGACTACAGGGCCGTTGCGCAAAAAACTGGGGCCAGGACTCTTCCCGTCGGGACGACCGTCGGGTTTCGTTCCTGGCCCCGTTGTAGCGTAAACGCTACGGTACCTGTATCGTTGTATTGTCGGCCTGTTGGCCGACGGCGCGCGAAATGCGCGCTATTTGATCCCTTTGATTTGGAAGGGCCGTAACAGCGGCCGTTGATTCGTGCCTACCGCACCGTTTAGTCGATCCATCGTCACCGCCGAACGCGGCACTTGACGTTACTGGAAAAGCTGGCTGTACTTATTCTCTTACAGCACCAGAATTTTACACTTTTTCCCCGGCCTTGGAAAGCGAATTCGCCAAGCATATTCGCGCTGGCAATCGGTATTCTCTTCCATCGCTGCGCAGGTTACCATTATTCCGGCCAAGCATAAGCCGCCAAGGGTAGATTCGTGCAACCCAACCGGGGAGGAACCGCCGTCGTGAAAACTTTTTTCGATCTCGGCATGGTCAATGCGTGGATCAAAGGCGTTGCGCCGGGGAACCGGGCTTCGCCCTCGGTCATTGGCTATGCGAGGGGCATTGGCCTCTGTTTTGTCGGGGCGATTTGCCTGGCCGGCATGGTTTGGGCCATATGGTTCGGCCGCTTGTCGCCCGCCGATTTTACCTTCACAAACGGCGATGAAATCAAGACGGTCGACCCGGCCATCGTCACCGGAGCGCCCGAGGGACGCATTATCAACGGCCTGTTTGAAGGGCTGTGCGTCTGGGACCCCAAAACGCTTCGGCCGGTGCCGGGCGTGGCCGAATCCTGGGATATATCGGACGACAAGTTGACCTACACCTTTCATCTTCGTCGCAACGCACTCTGGTCGGATGGGAGCCGGGTGACGGCCCACGACTTCGCCTGGTCGTTTCGACGTTTCCTTCATCCGGCCACGGCCGCCGAATACGCCTACGAGATGTACTACGTGGTCGGAGCCGAACGGTTCACCAAGGGCCAAGTCGAGCCGGGCGACCCGGTCGAGGTCGAACTTCTGGAGAAACCGCCCAACGCCCGACCGTTCGCCGCCGGTCGCATCGTCCGCGGAAAGCTCCTGACGATCGAAAGTCCGTCCGCCGAGCAGACCGCCGAAGCCGACGCGGCGAACGAGCCGGATCGAGCGGAGAAGACCTATATTGTCGAGATCGACGGTCGACGGCGACGCTTCCAAAAAGGGTCAACCGTCAACGATACGGAAGACTACCGCTGGCTGCTTTATGATTTCAACGCGGTGGGAATTCGGACGGTCGACGAGCGGACGCTCGAAATTCGCTTGAGGCATCCCGTCCCGTATTTTGCCAACCTGATGGGCTTCTATCCGATGTTCCCGGTCAACCGCCGCTGCGTGGAGACTTACGGATATCCGGCCTGGACCAAGCCGGGCGTAATCGTCTCCAACGGCCCGTATCGACTGGAGTTCCGGCGGATTCGGGATCGTATCCGCATGGTTAAGAGCCCAACCTACTGGGACCGCGACAACGTGCATCTCGATGTGATCGACGCGCTGGCCGTGAAGTCGTACGCCACCATGTTGAACCTTTACATGACCGGTCAGGCCGATTGGATCACCACCGTGCCCACGGAGATTGTGCCCGAGTTGCTGGAACGCAAGCAGGGCGACTTCAAACCGGCGCCTTTTCTGGGCACTTACTACTACTTGCTCAACACGACCAAGCCGCCGCTGGACGACGTTCGCGTGCGTCGGGCGTTGGGGCTGGCGATCGACAAGCGGGAGATTGTGGAGCGGATAACTCGGGCCGGGCAAATTCCCGCCCGAAGTCTGGTGCCGGCCGAGATATCCAAGTACATCGACTACACGCCGGCCCAGTGCGGTGCTTACGACGTCGAGGCGGCACGACGCCTGTTGGCCGAGGCCGGTTATCCGGGCGGGCGCGGCATGCCGAAGATCGAAATCCTCTACAACACCTCCGAGGCGCACCAAGCGGTGGCCGAGCTTATCCAGTCGCAATGGAAACGGGCGTTGGGGATCGACGCG
>CAZDHN010000329.1:0-7421 GCA_964505115.1 uncultured Planctomycetaceae bacterium | reverse complement strand
AGCTATGAGCCATGAGCCAAGGAAGAACGTGGCTTGCGAAAGGCTCACTGCTCATAGCTCACTGCTCATAGCTCACTGCTCACTGCTCATAGCTCAAAATGCCCGATAACGTTGTCTGGAACGAACTGCCCGCCGAAGAGGATGTCGGGGTGATTCTGCCGCGCCGGCCGGTCCGCGACACGGCCGACCTGGACATTACGCCCATGATCGACATTACCTTCCTGCTGTTGATATTCTTCCTGGTGGCTTCGATACCCGACGCACAAACGTCGGTCGAGTTGCCTCCGGCCCATTACGGCGGCAGCGTGAACCGGCGGACATCGGTAATCATAACGGTTGCCGAGCGTGGCGGACCGGGGCCGCCGCTGGTTTATCTGGCGGACGGCAAGCTGGGTACTCCGCTGCCCGACGATCCGGTCCTGCAGGCGGCCGAGATCGCTCAGGCCGTCGAGGAAGGATTCGTGACGGGCAAGCCGGCGGTGTTGGTGGCGGCCGAGCGTGGGGTGAAGCATCGCGAGGTAGCGCGTGTGGCGGCCGCGGCCAGTCAAGTCGAGGGCATCAAGTTGCATTTGGCGGTTTTGGAAGTGGAATGACTAGAAGTGGACAGAAAGGGGCCAGGGGCCAGGGACGAGGGACAAGAGACGAGGGACAAGAGGGGAGAGGGAAAGGCTATCCATCAAGGCTTTTTCTCGTCCCTGGCCCCTAACCCCTGGCCCCTAACCCCTGGCCCCTAACCCCTGGCCCCTGACCCCGGCCCCTAACAATGTTGGAAATCAAATGACCATTGATCCTTTATTGACCGATCCGCTGCTTGGGCCGGACGACTTCGAGGCGGTCCGCTTCAGCACGAAGCGCGAGCCGGACGAGGGCATGGACATGACCCCGATGGTCGATATTACGTTCTTGCTGCTGATCTTTTTCATGGTTACGGCCGCGTTTTCCTTGCAGAAGTCGATCGAGATTCCTTCGCCCGACCAGGAGGAGAGTGCCGCCCAGGCCCGCACTATCGAAGAGCTCGAGGAAGACGACGACTGCGTGATAATTCGCATCGACTCGGATAACACGATTTGGGTCGACGACAGCGAGGCCCCCAGCGTGCAGGAGCTTTTAGTGAAGCTTAGGGAAGCTCGGGAAGGTCCGCGAGGAAGCGCCTCGAAGGGGCCCTCCAGCGCGATCATATTGGCCGACGGCGGCGCCCGACACGAAACGGTGGTAACGGCCCTGGATGCCGCCAACGCGGTGAGCATGGAGAACGTGCGGCTGGCCACCATTGATGAAGACGATTTTTGACTCAAACTGTAGACGCTAGCATTTGAGGAACGTGATATGCAGGTGGAAACAAGGGATTAGGGGATTAGTATGACAGCGCCACTTCGACGACTTCGAGATGACGCCACTGGGCTTGCCCCGGTGGATTGGCGTTTGAAAACTACATCACGACGCTCGTGCCATGTCCGGTCTCCGCTCGCTTCCGCCTTCGGCGGAAGCGAGCGGAGACCGGACAGAAGGGCGGAACTCGCGTCTCTAGTTTGCAGACCCTGTTTCCACTGGGGCAAGCCCAGTGGGGGTAAGCACTTACGCATGGTATCCATCCCGAAAGTGGCGCTGTCATATTAGTCAGCTTGTCGTTAACATCGCATTGGTCGACTCATGGTTGGGGCTAGCCATCGGCGGGGTATTGCGAAAACACGCCCCAAGCGGTAATCACGGGCCGTTCACTTCCACCAGGTGGCTGATTGACGACTCTTCCCCGGGGTTGGCCTTTTTCTCGGATCCACATGGTGGTTGACCCGCCACCATCGAGATTCACGCCGTCTCGCCCTCCCAGCCAGAGCATGAGTTTTCCAAGTTCTTCGAACGACAGTCCGGCCGCCGACTCGCTTCGTCCGTCGGCGGTAACGAACAAAACGTGGTTTTCCGGGGTGATACAGACGGCGGTTCGGGGCTGCCCGACTCGCTCAAACAAGGCCTTCCGGCCGAAATTGAACTTCTCCTTTCGGTATATCGTGCTCGGGGCACCATCCAGCAGAACCAGCCCGTAGCCCGCCCCTGCTTGCGACACCTCGGGCCAATTGCTGCCCGGAGGGATCGAACGGATGAGCGCCTTTTTTCGTGGGGTCACGCCAAAAGCATGGGTAGCGCCCGTTCCCCAATCTGCCTGGGTGTGAATTACCTTCCCGTCTATTTTCAAGAGATCCTCCATGCCCCGCCACGGCCTTGAACTGCTGTAGAGCCAGTGATTGACGGCTGCCACGGCACCGGCCTTGGAAGCCATCTCGCTGGTTCGCTCGGCATGGCCCGGCTTGAGGATCAGAAGCGGCTTTATGGAAACCTTGGGATGGTCGAGGTTGACGTCGAGAACGCAGATTCGCTGTTTGGAGTCAAACAGGGTCCCGTCGAAATAGCGCTGCTTCAAAGCGACCCCCTCGGCGAGAGTCTTCACTTTCCAGCCGGTCTGAAAGCCCTTGGGGACCTGGGGAACTCGCCGCGGTTCTTCGGCCTGTAGCGGTGAGAAGGTTCCGCAGCACAAAAGCAAAATGATGACCAGAGTCCGCCGCCCTGGTTGCCGACGGCCATCTTCAGGCGATCTGTTCGATAATCGCTGCCATCGCTTCCTCCTGGAGGTGGTCATTAGCAGCCCCAGGCCGCCCAGGCACAGCAGAACGACGCTCGACGGTTCCGGGATCACGCCCGCTTTGATATCGTCGAAGATCGTCGCGGCCCCGGCACCGGTAACCGATGAGACCGGTATAAATCCGCCGTTTGCCGCCGTCGAGGAAGGGTCCAAGGGCTGGTGGAAATCGCCCACGCCCAGGCTGGTTCGCGAACCTCCGCCGGTAATGTCGGTACAAAAGCCCTCGAACCGATCGTTGGTGAAGTCCAGCACCATCTCGAGCAGGTAGTCGTTATTGGTGATGACGCTTACGCCCGTGTCCACATCGGAACTGCCGTACAGAAAGAAATTGCCCCCCACATATGCGAAGATACCTCCAGGCGTTTTCCAGCTCCCAATTTTGTTGCTCAGATAGAAGCCCCCATTGCCGCCGGTGCCGTCGACCAGCATCCGGCAGCTCAGCACGGACACGTCGCCCAACACGGTGTCCGCGTCGAATTTTCGGCCTGCTATCGCAACCGAATCGCTGCCCTTGAAGATGGCCGCCGACTGGCTTCCGGAAAGTGCGTGGGTCTCACCGGGAGGGATACCGCTTTCAGGCGTCACGATAAACTTCTCGTCGGCTGTGGTGTCGAAAGTGGTCCAGCCGTCCACGTCGATGAAGGTGCTTCCGGCAACGTACGATGCCGGCGTCGTCGCCTCAAACGTCACCATCCCCCCGCCAGCCCTCTGTCCGGGCATGGCGCAGGCGATAAGCACAGCGCAAGCCGGCACCGCCGAAAGGCGCAACGTGACGGCCAGGGCCCTGACGACACAGTCTAACCTCTTGTGTGTGAACATGAGTTTGGACTCCCTCTCTCGATGCAGATATGTTCAAGAATTAACTGAAACGGTTACATCAACGCGACTCGCGGCGGGGCCGGAGTCTTCCGGCGTGCAAAGCTCAACTGGAATCAATGTCACCTCCTTCTCGCGGGGTTTTCCCTCGCAGACGCCCTTGAACATCCTTGCCAACTCCGCAGTGATCTCGTCGAAGGTCATGCGTAGTCGCACGTACGGGTATATCGACCGCCGTGGCTGCTGCTCCCAGAAGCTGACCTCGATGTCGCGGCCGACGGTAAGGCCCAACTCGCAAACCGTCGAAGCAACGGAGTCCGCAATGCGTTCGGAGCTGGCCATGAACGCCGTAGGGTGGTTGGGCAATTCGAGCAGCCTGCGAGTCAGGACCGGTACGACGTCAATGTCACCGGGCAGCAGGCGGTCCAGAAGCGAGTTGTGCGGCAACCCGGCCTCCGTGAGCACCTCGCTGACACCGTCGTAGAAGCGATTGTCGCTCATCCGGCCGATGGGGCCGTCCAGCAACGCCAGCCGCCGGTGGCCGCGGTCGACAAGATACCGAGTCAGCAACCTGCCGGCTTGACGCCGGTCCATGTCGAGCCACGGAACGCTCTGCCCGTCCCAGTAATCCAGATACATCGGGCCAAAACCCACCAAGGGCACGTCCGCCTCGATCAGGTAACGGACCACCTCGTACGAGCAACCGATCGCCACCACGCCGCCAAACTGGCTCGTTGCCCGTGCCGAAGCAAGCAGTTCCTTCACGTACCGAATGCCCTCGTTACCGCCGACCAAATTAAAGTGAACGTTCGCGCCCGGCAGTTCCTTGTGAAGGGCTTCGACCAGCGAATCGAAGGAAAGATAGGACATCCGCGAGGAATAGAAACTGCAGACGGTGCGGGCCTTCACGTCCTCCCTGACCGGTGCCGTCGGCCCGACGAATGTGCCCACGTTTTGACGACGGACAAGAACGCCCCGCTCCGAGAGCAGACGCATTGCCCGGTTCATCACACCCTTGCCAACTCCGAACGCCCGGCGAGCTTCGTCGCCGGTCAAATACTGCTCTCCATGGATCATCCGGCGAAGCCGAATGTCTGAAACAACCCTTTCAGCCAGGTCTCGCACCACCGTCGATTCGGAAGTCTCGTTTACCATACCGTAGGATTCTAATCTGGCGAGTCCTACCTGTCAATATGCTGGCTGATATATTCAAAAAAAACATTTGTGCCGAATGCCCCCGCGGCGGGGTGTCAGACGCGGCCGGGGCGTGCGGGGTGCAGGAACGGACTTTTTTGGTCTGCTGTGGTGAGAATTGGCGACTCGAGGCAAATCGCCATCGGCCTATCTCCCGCCGCCTCTGCCACCGGCAAACTACCGCCCGTTATATGCGCAATTGAGCTGCGCGAGGTGGAGTGAGCGTCTGTTTCACAACGCGGGGGCGGCAGGTAGCGCAGGCAGGGGCGCGGGAACACGCTTGTAGCTGGATTCGCAAGAATTCAGCCGATGAGCGGAGATCCGTCTGAATTCTTGCGAATTCAGCTACCGCAGTGTCACCGAGCCATCAAGGTTCTGCAAACCCGTTCCTGCGCCCCGCGGGCAGCACCGACGGGGCGTTCACTTGCCAGATTGGGGTTAGGCACGGTAAAATAGAAGGTCTTTAGATAGGCAATATACTACTCAGTGAGCATGACGCGGTCGTTGGCCGCAAATCAATCAGGCGGAAATAGAAACAGCCCGTGCAGATAATCAAATACCCACACCCGACGTTGCGACACAAGTCGAAACCGCTTAGGCGGGTCGATCCCGAGCTAAGGCAGATCTTTCGGCAGATGTTCGAGATCATGTACGCCGGCAACGGGATCGGGCTGGCGGCCAATCAGGTCGATCTGCCCTACCGGATGTTCGTAATGAACCTGCGCAGCGACCCGGAGGCCCTCGACGAGGAGCACGTCTTCATCAACCCGGTAATCGCCAAGCGAAGCGGATCGGCCGAGGCCGAGGAGGGCTGCCTGAGTTTTCCCGGCATCTACGCACCCGTGCGGCGGTCGGAGAAGATCGTGCTTTCCGCCTACAACCCGGTCGGCCAGGAGATGACCTACGAGCTGGAC
This sequence comes from uncultured Planctomycetaceae bacterium, assembly GCA_964505115.1. GTDB lineage: Bacteria > Planctomycetota > Planctomycetia > Pirellulales > Thermoguttaceae > CAZDHN01. The sequence goes on along the minus strand of CAZDHN010000329.1, from coordinate 1,862 downwards.
GGGTTGTACGCCCGGGCGGTACAGCACGAGACCGATCATCTCGACGGGGTCGTGTTCATCGATCGCTTGAGTCCCAGCGCCAAGCTGGCCGTCAAGGAACGGTTGGCCGACCTGGAGCGTCAGTTTGAAGGCGACCGCCGCCGCGGCCTCTTGCCCGACGACGAGGAAATCTTCGCCAAGCTGGCCGAGTTGGAGAAGCTGCGGACGTAAGGACGCCTCGGACCGTCACACTGCGTGCCTCCCGCGTGAAAGACTTGCGCGCCGGGCGAAAACTGCTAGGGAAAATGGGAATTGAGAAAGAAAGGAAGGGAAGGAGAAAGGGAGAAATGGGAAAAGGGCAAAACGTTGAGTCAAGCTTCCAATCTCCTGAAGAAACCGGGGTAAGAACCAAGACGCCTCAACGTCCTCGAGAATGCATACTGTCGCTTCCCCCTTTTTCCATTTCTCCCTTTTCCCTTCTTCTCCACCCCCATGTGTGAATATAATCAAAGTCCCCCCCTCTCGTCTATCAACTATCAACTATCAACTATCAGACGACGCGCAAAGCGCGATTTACCCCCTCTGAATTGCTATCGCGACCGGCAGTGGGCCTTGATATAATGCGTTTCTCGGGGGTTCCTTACAAGGATGAACGGGGACCGGAAACATGGCTAGTTGGGACATCGCACTACTGGTAGTGGCCGGATATCTGGCCGTGGTAACGCTGGCGAAGCTGATGATTCGTCGTAGGGATCGCGCGGTTGGTAAGCTCCGGCAGTTGATGAAACGGGAATTGGCTCGCACCCGGGCAGAGCGGGATCAACAGGGACAGGCGAAACGGCGCGACGAAGCGGCATAAGCCCGCGATACACTCCTTATGGCCAAGCTGCTTTACATCGAGACCGTCGGCTGCCAGATGAACGTGCTCGATAGCGAGTTGGTCGCGGCCGGTCTCGCCCGTGCCGGATATCAGCCCACGGAAAATCGGCACAAGGCCGACGTCATTCTTTTCAATACGTGCAGTGTCCGCCAGCACGCCGAAGACAAAGTCTACAGCGCGCTTGGCCGCCTGAAGCATCTCAAGGACCGGCATCCCGACCGGATCATCGGCGTCATTGGTTGCATGGCGCAGAACGACCAGGGGCTGATCTTCCGCCGGGCGCCGCACGTCGATCTGGTGGTTGGGCCGGGCCGCTTGGGCCGGCTGCCGGAACTGCTCGATCTGGTCGCGGCCGGAGCTGGTCCGCAAATGGAAGTCAGCCTCGATCGGGGTTCGGCAACCAAGCTGTCGGTCGCCGAGAGTTTCCAGTCGCGGATTCCGAGCGAGCGCGACCAGTCTCAACAGCCGTCGAACCAGGCGATGGTTCGGATCATGTTCGGCTGCAACAAGTTCTGCACCTACTGCATCGTACCCAGCGTGCGGGGTCCCGAGCAGAGCCGCTCGGTCGACGAGATCGAGGCCGAGGTTCGCCAGTTGGCCGACCAGGGCTGCCTGGAAATCACGCTGCTGGGGCAGACGGTCAATAGCTACAAGCATCCGGCTGGCGAGCGGACCTATCGGCTTTCCGACCTGCTCTATCGCCTCAACGACATAGCCGGGCCGCGGCGGTTGAAGTTCGTGACCAACTACCCGGGCCACATGACCGACGACCTGATCGAAGCGGTTCGCGATTTACCCAAGGTATCGCACTACCTGCACGTACCGGCCCAAAGCGGCTCGGATCGAATACTGAAGCGGATGAAACGAGCGTATACGGCCGGCGCCTACCGCGAGATGCTCCAGCGGATCCGCCAGGCCGTGCCCGACGCGGCGATTACCAGCGATTTTATCGTCGGCTTCTGCGGCGAGACGGAAGACGACTTCCAACAGACGGTCGATCTGG
>CAZDHN010000328.1:0-7436 GCA_964505115.1 uncultured Planctomycetaceae bacterium | reverse complement strand
GACCGACTTCGGCGTCCGCCGGATGCGCGAATCTCCTAAGAAAACAGGGTTTCCAGCCACGTTTTCACCCGGCCGAGACCGCGGCGGTGGATCGTTCCGATCGAGCCGTGGTAGAATCGACCGTTCATTTGACGAACCGCTGGGGACTGGTCCATTTTTCGGCTGACGGATCTGTTTTTCGGTCCATCGTTGGCCGAAAACATGGACCTGTCCCCTTTCGTGGCGTTTACACGACGAACAAGATCGATGGAAGGATACGGCTAATGGACGAACCGCTGGGCATGGAAAACGAGATGGAATACGAGCAGGAAGCACCGTCGGCGGAGGTCGAAGAGGCCTCGTCGCAATACCTGCACGCCTGGAAACTTCTGGTCAGCACGACCAACTGGGATAAGGGCCAGATCATCTGCCAATGGCGTCAGGCCCTGATCGACGCCGGCGCGCCCGCCCAAAGCTACTCCGACGAAGCCTGGAGCCGCCGCGTGGGCAACGTGACCGGCCAGCATGTGGGCCGGCTCCGCCGCGTCCACGAGCGGTTCGCCGACAGCCACGACACTTACAAGGGCCTCTTCTGGAGCCACTTCCAGGCCGCCCTGGATTGGGACGATGCCGAGACCTGGCTGGAAGGGGCCGTGCAGGAAGGCCGCTCGGTGGCCAAGATGCGGGATCTGCGCTGGGAGTCGATGGGCGCGCCGGAAGACAAGAAGCCCCGCGAGGAAGACATCGTTACCGCCGAGTTCAACGAGGACGTCAACCCGGCCGACGACTCCCCGGCCGATACCATCTCGGAATCGTCCGCCCAGGTGCAGCCGGCCGACGACGGCCCAACCGACATGGACGGCGAAGCGCCTTTCGATGCCGATCTGCCGCCGGGCGACGGCGACTATTCGCCGACCGATTCGGACCAGCCGGAGGTCGATTTGGTGCGGCCCTTCGAGGACGTGCCCCAACTGCCCGACGATCTGCAGGAAGCCTTCGAGCAGTTCAAGCTGGCGATCATCAGGCACCGAAGCGCCAAGTGGCGTGACGTCTCCTGCGACGACGTGCTGCTGTCGCTAACGGCCTTGAAGCAGTTGGCCTTGGCGCCGGCCGGCGATTGACCCTGGCGATTGGCCCGGGCAAGAATTGGCGATGCGGAACAGAACCGACGGACGGCGTTAACACCTGTTTGAACCGGCCACCCAGAGGCCTAGGGAAGCGAACCCTCTGTTCATCAGCAGGCAACCCAACCGTGCGGTCCCGTTCCGCATCTGCCATTTGGCACTCAACTCCGCCGACCCCGGCCACCCCTGACCGGAGCCGACAATGGATGGCACTCACTCCTGGGGACAAGCTACCCAATTCCCGTCCCCAGCCTAGTCATCGTAAAACGGTCCCAACGATCTTAACGCAACGAACGACTAAACCGGAAACTCTTCTCGAACCACCGCAGGTTCTCGCGACCGCAACGATCGTGCCGGTTACGTCGTCAAGCTGGGACCCCTAAAGCATCGACACAAGCCAGGGATTGCGTGCGCGTCGCTCGCGTCAGGCAGACTGGGGCAAGTCGGAAGCAGCTTCGCAACGCCCGGTTTTACTGTTTGGCATTGGGGCCGATGCTATAGAGGTGCTGCTCCGCGCGGATGAAGATCTGGCCGTGGCTGATGCCTCATCTCGTCTTGTGCTGGGCCAGGAACTGCTCAACTGCCGCAACCATATCCTCCACGCCGCGTTCGTTCGGAGCACAATTAAGCGCCCAACGGCGGCCGGGATGCAAAACGTCCCACGGAGATCGTTGCTGATTGTAGCGGCCGCTGCCTGGATCGTGATTACCGAACCCGTCAACGACAACATTCCACACGGGAGCGAACATCTCGATTAGCAAGGACTCACCCAGGGGAATCCAGATATCCTCGACAACCAAGTAGCGGCAGAAGAAGTCGGCAACATCGAGATTACCGGCTTGTTCGATTGACCTGGAGTGTTCCCTGATGCGACCGAACAGGACGCTTCCCGGGTCGGCTCCCAGACCAACGCCACCCTGCCTTGCCCCGTGGGGGATGGCTTTGCCGACGTATATGGGCCAGGAGAACCGGCGCCGCCTATTGCGCCGCGCAACAGGTTCGTAGAGCGGAAATTCACCGGTGTAGTAAATCGCATAGATGCCCGCCCCAACAAACGGCGTCTCCAACGGCAAACTTGCCGCTTCCCTTTCCAACAACGCATCGGCCACGCTGCTGCCAAGGCTTCTCTTGTCCAGCGGATTGTATGGTGACTTTTCCTTCAATTGCTTTTTCCCTTGGTTAGCTTCCGCATGATGCTTTGGGCAACGACTTGAGCTAGCGTGACGGGAACGGCATTGCCAAGTTGTCGCATGGCCTCGGTCCAGGCCCCCTCGAAGACGAAATCGTCGGGGAATGTCTGCAATCTTGCGGCTTCCCTTACCGTGAAGTAGCGAACTTCTCCGTCGGGATATGCCAACATGTTCTCTCCACCGGGTACCCCGTGGTCGCCGGCCTTTAGCGTCTTGGCGGGCTCATCCAGCGGGCTACCGGTGTGTCCCTTGTAAACCCGCGCACCTGGATTTAATTGATGATTGGGGATGGGCGTTGCCCGGCCAAGTCGAGGGTCCGGCAGATCGCTGATTGCGTCCCGCACGGTTTGCCATCGCTGATGAAGGGGCGCGAACAACCGACCCTTGAGTCCGCTGACGCGACTCTTAATTCTGGCGGGGGTTTGTGGCCTGTTCCGCTTGGCCACCTTGTGTTCTTTCCAGTAGTCACCCTCGACCCATTTGGCGTGCAGCAAGGCATCCTCCGAATGAGTCGGCTCGGGGAAAGACCAGCCGGAGTAGAGGTCGGCTCGAAAGGCCACTATGAACACGCGTTCGCGCTTCTGCGGGACGCCGTGATTGGCCGCGTTGAGCTTGCGGAAGAAGACTTTGTAGGCGGGTTCCTTGGCTCTGGAATGGTGCCTCTCCAGTCTCGACAGGTGTTTTTCCCAAGCTTCGCCTTTCTTGCGCGTCAGGTCCGGGTATTGAAGTTGTAGGAGAACGTACTCGAAGAATGTCGAGAAGGCCTCTCGAAGCAGTCCCTTCACGTTCTCAATTAGGACCGCCTTTGGGCGAGCCTCCCTGACCGCGCGTACCATTTCCGGGAAGAGATTTCTATGGTCCTGATGTCCCGCGTGCTTTCCGCCAATCGAGAACGGTTGACAGGGGGGGCCGCCCGAAAGCAGGTCAATCCCTTCGTGTGGGCGGAAGTCCACTTCCCGGACGTCAACGGATTGAACATCGGGCCAGTCGCGAACGACTGGCGTACGGCGTTTCTGGTTTTCGCGTATCGACGCAATGCAGTTCCTGTTCCATTCCAACACCGCGTCGTGCTTAAAGCCAACGAGAGCGGTCCCCAGGGCCAACCCGCCCGCTCCCGCGAATACCTCGATGGATCTCATGGCCATTCACTCCTCCAGAAAAGCCACAATTCTCTCGGCCAACTCTTCAACGTCCTTTGTCTCACATTCCCAGAGCACCAGAAAGTCCCAGCCCAGCCGACGTAGCTTCCTCTGGTTTCTCAGGTCTCGCCTTCTATTGCCTTCAAGTTTCGGTTTCCAAAAATCGAGTCGTGACTTGGGAAGCCTCGTGTTCTTGCAACGCGGGTGCCTGTGCCAGAAACAGCCATGCACAAAAATCACTTTCTTCCGGCTTGCGAACACCAAGTCGGGCGTTCCCGGAAGACTGCGTCCGTGCAATCTGTATCGATATCCCAAACCATGCACGAGCCGCCGAACGATCATCTCCGGTTTTGTGCCCTCGGACCGAACGCGGCTCATCCGTTCACTGCGTTCAGCGGGCTCAAGCGTATCCAAACCAACAGCTTTCTATACAAATATACAGGTAAGAGTACCAAATATCTAATTTTCGTGCAATGCCCTGACTAGTGGGTGGCCCCCTCGGTCTTGTCCCCCGCCCCAATACAATACAGGTGCTTCTCCGCGCGGATGAATATTTGGCCGTGGCTGATGGCGGGGGAGGCGTAGCAGTTCTCGCCAAGGTTGTTGACGGCCACCACGTCGAACTTCTCGCCGGGGCGGATGATTGTCGTTACGCCTCGGTCGGAGAGGAAATGGATCAGGCCGTCGGCCGAGACGGGCGAGGAACTGTAGTGCGGCCCGATCCGCTCCATCCAATGCCGTCGGCCGCAAGAAGCCTCGAACAGGCTGCAAATCCCCAGGTCGGAAGCCAGCAGGAAGTATTTGCCGTCGCCGCCGACGATTGGCGAGGGAACGTACGCGCAGCCCTTGGTCGTCCGCCAGGCGACGTGCGTGTCCGTCACGTTGCCGCGTCCGTCGGGCCGGATGCCCATGATGTGGAACTCGGGAAAGCCGGCCGTCATGAACAACAGCTTGCCGTTATAGACCAACGAGGCGACGTACTGCTCGGTCGGGCCGTCGATGATCCAATGACGCGAGCCGTCGCGCGGATCGTAGCTGGCCACGCAGAGGCTGCCCGAGAGAATCATCTGGGTGCGCCCGTCGATCTGGCGGATGATCGGCGCGCAGTAGCTTCGCGTTTTGTTCTCGCGGGGAATTTTCCAAACGGTTTTTCCGGTCTCCCGGTCGAGCGCCACCAGGTATGCGTCGCCGTCGTGGTCGCCGTTGACGATCACCAGGTTCTCGAACAATAGCACCGAGGCACAATATCCGTGCCGGCTGTAGAACTCGCCCGGTCGGGCGGTCCAGAGTCGCCGGCCGTCGAGGTCGTAAGCCACCACCAGCATGGTGCCCGGCGTAACGCGGTCCGGATTATCGTTCGCTTTGGGCAGCTTTCGCTCGGGATGCGATTCCAGCATCGAGACGTAGACGCGTTGGCCGTCGGTGGCCGGCGTGCTGGAGGCGCGGCTGTTCAGGCGGTGCAATTTCTCCAAGGGCGTGCTGACAACCGTCTGCTGCCAGAGCTTCCGGCCGGTCGACCGATCGAGGCAGATCAAGATTCGGTCATTGGTCTCTTCCAAGCAGGTTACCAGAAAGATGCGATCCTGCCAGACAATCGGCGAGGCGTGACCCATGCCGGGTATTTCCACCTTCCAGGCGATATTTTCGTTCGCCTTTTTGCCGGCCTCGGCGTCCTTGCCGATATCGACGCCCTTGCCGACATCGACGCCCTTGCCGACATCAACGTCAGCCACGCCATTCCAACGGATGGGGATATTCTTCTCCAGGCTCGTGCCGTCGCCTCGCGGTCCGCGCCAGCAGGGCCAGTTTTCGGCCCTGGTCGGTTCGCCAAGGCAAGCAAACGTGCATAAACAAGCTAGTATTTGGAGCATTCGGAGTTTTCGCATGGGTGGGTCTCGCGTGAGCTTGGTTGGATTGGCAGGGTGGCCGATGGGCGACCGTATGGCCGGATGATAACCTAGCGCGGCAGTGGACCGCAACCGAACGGCCGTCCGCCGCGGCTTCGCGACAAGGCCGTAGCCGGATTCGCAAGAATGTAGCCGGATTCGCAAGAATTCGGATCGATTGCTGAATTCTGGTGAATCCAGCTACAAACCTTCACCGCAAACCGGTTCTTCTGGGGGGCTGGTAAATCTTGACGAATGGTCGGTCTCGGGTTTATACTAGAAGTTCGAAGAGGTGCTTTTTCTCGGGCCGGGCGCGGCCGTCCGATCGCGATGCGCCGACTCTAGATGACCAAACTGTTACCAGAATAGAGAGTGTGGCGATGAATCGCTTTGTGCGCTACCGTATTTGGTCTGCCGCTTGGATGCTTCTGGCCCTGGCTTGTTCGCCCCTGTTTGCCCAAGAGGCAGCGGCGGCTGAAGCGCAACAGCCGTTTCGCAAGCTGGCGCCCGGCGTGGTGCACGAGGTCGACAATGCGCGGCAATTGAAGGAATCGTTCAGCCGCCACGACGTCGTTGAACTGCTGGCCGTCGACGCGAAGTTCGACTGGGCCAAGGACGTTCCCTTCCGCCGCGACATCTGGGCGTTGGAATTCAAGTTCAAGCCGGTTCGAATGATCCCGGTCGACATACCGCAACGTGGCGGGAAAATGCGGCAAAAACAGATCTGGTATATGATCTACTCCGTAACCAACCCGGGCAAGATCATGCACCCGGTGGCCCAAGAAGACGGCACCTACAAGATCGAGCAGGTCGATCGGGCCGTCCGCTTCATTCCCCAGTTCCTCCTGGAAAGCCCCGAGTTTCAGAAGGCTTACCCCGATCGCGTGATACCGGTCGCGCTGGGGCCAATTCGCATGCGAGAGGACCGCAACCGGAAGTTTCTCACTTCGGTGGAAATGTGCCGCGACATCAAGGTGGGTGAAACGCTTTGGGGCGTTGCCACCTGGGAAGACATCGACCCGCGAATCGACCGCTTCTCGATCCACGTGCAGGGCCTGACTAATGCCTACGTCTGGAAGGACGAAGACGGGCGTTACAAGAAAGGCGATCCAATCGGTACCGGCCGCCGCCTCTCGAGGAAGACTCTTAAGTTAAACTTCTGGAGGCCGGGCGACGAATACTTTGAGCACGAGAAAGAGATTCGCTTCGGAATCCCGGGAGAGGTTGACTACGAGTGGGTTTACCGGTAAAAAGGAGGTTTCCCCGCTCGGTGGCCAGTTGCGCGCCGGGCGAGAGATCTTCCTAACTTCAATCCCCACAAGAAGTTCCGCTCCGGCGAGGAGATTACAATGGCACATAAAAAAGGGCAGGGGTCCAGCCGTAACGGTCGCGATTCCAACGGGCAGCGACGCGGAGTGAAGCGTTTCGGCGGTGAGTCAGTCAAACCAGGGAGTATTATAGTCCGGCAGGTGGGCAATAAGTTCCATCCGGGGAAGGGTGTTGGCCAAGGAAACGACTACACGCTCTTCGCACTGGTTGAGGGCTATGTCAGCTTCGACCGCAAAGGCCGGCGAGTGAGCGTCGCCGATACCCGCTGAGCCGCTCCAATATTCCGACCGCACCCAATACCGGGGGCAGCCCAACAGGGTTGTCCCCGTTTTTTTGGACCCAAAGCAATCCACAAACCGTCGACCTCCAACCACTATCAACTATCAACTACCCACTACTCCCCATGTTTGTCGACGAAGTTGAAATACATGTCGAAGCCGGACAAGGCGGAGACGGCTGCGTGAGCTTTCGCCGCGAGAAGTTTGTGCCCCGCGGCGGCCCCGACGGCGGCGACGGCGGCGACGCCGGGAGCGTCGTGGTGCTGGCCCAGCCGGGCGTCGACAGCCTGACGGCCTTGATGCATCGCAAGCACTGGAAGGCGGACGACGGTCGGCCCGGTCGTGGTGCCCAGTGCCACGGCGCGTCGGCCAAGGATCTGATCATCCGCGTTCCGCCCGGCACGATTGTCAGTGACGCCAAGCGCGGCTTCGTGCTGAAGGATCTGGCCGAGTCGGGCGATCGGCTGGTTGTCGCCCGAGGTGGTAGGGGCGGCAAGGGCAACGCGCGCTT
>CAZDHN010000327.1:0-7442 GCA_964505115.1 uncultured Planctomycetaceae bacterium | reverse complement strand
GTGCAGGCGTAATGCGCCGAGAGCGTCATGTCGGAGGGGCTAGGGACGAGGGATTGGGGATTAGGAGCGTGGAGATGAGCGGTCGTCGACTCTTGTTCTCGCCCCTAACCCCTCGCCCCTAACCCCTCTATCACCATTTAGCGGCCGGGCTTGCCCGGCATTACGGGGAGGCGCGACCATGTTCATGCAAAAAACCACCGTCTGGTTGATTTCGATTCTGTTTTCGGCTACGACGTTCTCCGCCGCGGCCGATACCATGCTGGTCGGCGTGGCCAAGGTCGACATCACGCCCGACTTCCCCATCCGCCTGGCCGGCTATTCCAGTCGGAAAGATGAAGCTCGGGAAGTTGCCGGGCGGCTTTGGGCCAAGGCCCTGGCTATCGGCGGCGACGAGGGCCGGGGGCCTCTGGTGTTGGTCACGATCGATAACTGCACGGTTCCCACCCAGGGCGTATCGACGGTTGGAAGCCGACTGAGAAGCCGGGCCGGCGTGCGTCGCGAACGGTTCGTCGTCTGTGCCACCCACACGCACTCGGCACCCCGGCTGCAAAAGAACCGCAAGCAGTATTGGTACAGTTCCACGCCCGAGCATCAGGAGCACATCGCCCGCTACACGCGGCAACTGGGCCAGTGGATTGAAGAGGTGGCCTTCTCGGCCCTCGCGGCGCGAAAGCCGGCCCGGCTGGCCTGGACGCAAGGCTCGCTGGATTTCGCGGCCAATCGTCGCGTGCTTCGCGACGGCAAGTGGATCGGCTTCGGCGTCAACCCGGACGGACCGGTCGACAAAAACATGCCCTTGCTTCGAGTGACTGACGCGGATGGAAAGCTGATGGCCGTCCTGGTCAACTACGCCTGCCATTGCACGACACTGGGTGGCAAGTTCAACCAGATCCATGGCGACTGGGCCGGCTCCGCGCAGAAAGAGATTGAAGCCGACCATCCGGGTGCCATCGCCATGGTCTCGATCGGCTGCGGCGCCGATGCCAACCCGAACCCGCGCGGCTCGCTGGACGATGCGGCTAAACACGGCCGATCGGTCGCCGATGAAGTCAACCGGCTGCTGCTGACGAAGCTCATCTCCTTGGACTCGCTGCCAAGGGCTCGCGACACTCTGGTCAAGCTGCCGCTAGCCACGCTGCCAACCCGAAACGAGATTGTCCGGCGGATCGAGACCACCGACCCGGACGCTAAACTCGGCGCGCACGCCCGCGACATGCTCCGGCTGGTCGATCGCGACGGCAAGCTACCCAGCTCGATCGAGTACCGGGTGACGGTCTGGTCGTTCGGCGACCGCTTGGCGATGATTTTTCTGCCGGGCGAGGTGGTGGTCGACTACTCGCTACGTTTGAAACGCGAGTTGGACGGCTCACGTCTCTGGTTAACGGCCTACGCCAACGACGTACCCTGCTATATCGCCTCGAAGCGTCTGTTGAGCGAGGGCGGCTACGAGGCCGACCAATCGATGCTCTTCGACGGCTTCCCCACCCGGCTCTCACCCAAGGCCGAAGACCGGCTCCTCGGCGGCATCCGCGAGTTGGTCCCGCCCAGCTTCAATCGGCGCTAGTGGTCTGTCGCATCTTGTTTGACGGGTGGTTACAGGGTGCCACTGCTGGCTTGCCCAGCAGTGCCTTGGCGGCGATTGTACTTCGCACTGCTGGACAAGCCAGCAGTGGCACCCAACACTTTGGCCGTGACAGACCGCTGATATCAATCGCCGATGATGAACTCGTCGGCGATGACCTCGTCGAACATGGGCGACGCCAGACCGCCGGTCAGTAGCATTCCCTCGATTGCCACGCCGCTGGAGCGCACCTTCCCTAGGCTTTCCACGTAAGCCAGATTGGCGCGGAAGAACATCTGCTGGGAAGTAAGCAGTCGCAGGTAGTCGAATTCACCCTGCCGATAACCGGCACTGACCAGCTCGAGCGTCTTCCTGGCGTTGGGCAGTATTTGGCGGGAGTAGACTTCGACCTCTTGACGCCCATTCGTGTAGTGCTGGAAGGCAAACGCTAACTGGTCGCGCAAATGGAGTCTCACCCGCTCCGCTTCCTTCTTGGCCGCGATCAGACCGGCCTGGGCCTTCCAAATGTTGCCCTGGTTGCGGTTGAAAATCGGGACTTCCATATTGACTTCGGCATGTGTCAGCCGATCGCGAGTAAGCGTCTCGTGAGTCTGACCGATCATCAAATCGATGTTCGGCTTCCAGAGGGAACGTTGGTGGACGATGGCGCATCGGTAGCGTTGGACGGCCGCTTCGGCCTGGGCGATCAGCGGACTCTCGTTAAGCAACCGTTGCAGAGCCTCCTCCCAAGTGAACTCCGGCAGATCATCCTCCAGGCGACCGGCCAGGGGAGTAATCTCCATTTGTGGCGTGCCCAGAAGTGCCACCAAGTGTCGCCAGGCGGCCTGCCTTTCGTCGCGTGCATCGTGGAGTTTGAGCGTGATCTCGTCGGTCTCGATTAGAGCCTCCAAAACGTCGACCCGGCTGACCTCCTGGGCCTTGTGCAGTCTCTCGGCCGCCGCCAGCCCTTCCTTCGCCAGGCGAACCAGATTCTTCTTTAACTCCACCTTCCGCTGGAGAACCAGCACATCGTAGTAAGCGCTGCGGACGTCGTTGAGCACGCGCAACTGTTGCGATTGCAGGGCGAAGCGGGCCTGCTGTATCTGGCGATCCTCGACGGCCTGCCCCTTGCGCAGCTTGCGAGCCGTAATGATCGTTTGGCTGAGGAACATCCCCTGTTGTCCCTCCGTGCCCTCCAAACCCATGTCGACGCCGGCATAAGTAATCTCCGGGTTGGGATACAAACCGGCCTGAACGAACCGCGCCTCGTTCGCCCGAATTCGCATCGTCGCCTGGACCAACGTCGGATTGCACCGAAACGCAATCTCTTCCAACTCGGCCAGCGTCATGCCGCCTTGGGACGAGTCGGCTCGGTCGCCCAACTCCAGTTCGATTGGCTCGGGCTGAATGAGGGAGGGAACGTGCGCGCCTCCGGCCGGCGGCGCTTCCGGAACCCGCATGGGGACGGGAACATCCTTAACTTCGGCCACGGGCGCTTCGGGAATCGGATACTTGCTTGCCTCGGCCCCCATTGTCACCCAATTTGCCACCGGGCGGATTTGCCGGGCGTCGGGATGGAGGACACCCGCCGGAGACTGGACCGTCTGGGCCACGGCCGGCGGCACTTCCGGGAACGGATACCTGCTTGCCGCCGCCCCCGGCACCACCCAGCGTGCTGCCGGGCGGACCTGTCGTCCGTCGGGGTGAAGGACGTGGGGCGGGTATTGGACCGTCTGGGCTTCGGCGGACGCCGCAGCCACGGCACAGCCTAACAGTGTGGCCAGCAAGACATTCCGGTATCTGCTTGAGATCATCGTAAGAAAACTCCTCGCGCCCACCCCACCCCCGGGTGGTGAATGCCATTAGCCGTTCGCGGCGTGAAATCCCAGCGTTTAGCCGGCTCCCAGGCCGCGCACTGTTAAACTGTATCGGCAAGGTAAGACTTTCGGGTTAGGGGAATTGTTCCGGCTGACCAGTCTAGTGGGTGGGGTGAAAGAGAAGGTGATTGCATCACTCTCACTACAATAGCCGCCAGCGGAAGCTGGCGGTTGGTGTGAAGCAGCAGGGACGGCCTGTGCCCAGCCGCAAACCAACCGCCAGCTTCCGCTGGCGGCTATTGTCGAGCCGGCCCACTTGTCGGACCGCTGACGTTCAGGTAGCCTCGCCTGCAAGCGGATACTCGTCTCCGCCGAAACAAAAAAATCCTCGCCCGGGCAAAACGATTCGCCCGGGCCAATCGTCTATTACTTTGAAGGCATGAATCGAACCGACGCAACACGGCCGGCCAACCAGCCCGGTGATCCCCGCATCGCCGAACTGCTGACCGAGACCTTTGCGCGCCATCAGGACGAGTTGCTTGGAATGCTCTACTACCAAGTGGGAAATGCCGAAGACGCCCGCGACGCGCTCCAGGAAGCGTTCCTGAAATGTTGGCGGCAAGGCTCGAAGCTGGGGCAGATAGGCAACATGAAGGCTTGGGTATTTCGAGTAACGCTGAACGCCGGCCGGGATCTTCGCGGTACTGCCTGGCGCCGTCGAAGCCGGCCGCTGACCGAAAGGGAAGCCACGCTGCCCTCCGGCGAACCGCTGCCCGAGACGGAAGTCGATCAACGGGAGCAACTCGACCGTATCCGCCTGGCGCTGTTCGAGCTTCGCGCGGAGGAGCAGGAAGTGTTCCTCTTGCGACAGAACGCCCAAATGACTTACCAGCAGATATCCGATTCGATTGCGATTCCGCTAGGCACGGTGAAGACACGAATGCGTCTGGCGCTCGTCAAGTTGCGCGAAGCGCTGGAGGCGGAGAGTACGTAGATATGAGCGTCGATCCTGAAACTCGTCAGCGGCTGTTGGAGTTGGTATACGACCTGCTCCCCGAGACCGAAGCGGCCGAGTTGCGCGCTCGGATTGAGCGCGAGCCGGAACTGGCCGAGGCCTATGCCGAGACCGAACGGACCGCCGGATTGCTGGCCGAGGCCGCCAAATTGCAGGCGTCAAAAATCAAGCTTACACTTCCGGAGGATGTCATGAATAGCCCGTCCGAATCAGAACCCGTCGCCGAAGTCGTTCGCGAGCCGGCCCAACCGGCCGCCAAGATAAACGGTCGTACGACAACGCCCTGGGCGCGTGGCGCCAATTGGGCGGTTGGCCTGACGGCCGCGGCCCTGCTGCTATTGTCGGTCGGCTCCTATTGGTGGCATCGGCACGACTTGGCGGAGATTGCCGCCGAGCAGGTCCGTTTCATGGTAGCCGGCCCGGCCCGCTTGGAGGCCGGCGTCTCGAACCGATACGCGATCACCACGACCGCCGTCACCGGCGCCCCGATGCCCTCGCAGGTTGAGTTCGCCCTTTACGCCGGCGACACCCGCCTGTTGGGCCACAAGGAGATGACCGACGAGAACGGCCGGCTGGAGGTGACGATTCCGGCCGACATGGCGATGCCCTCACAAGTGCAATTGAAGGTCGGTGTCCGGCACGGCGACAAGCACGAGCAGATCGAAACGCGGTTGGAAGTTGAGCCGGAACGTTACGTCACTCAGTTGTCGCTGGATAAACCGATGTACCAGCCGGGCGAAACAATCTACTACCGCTCGCTGACGCTTTCCCGATTCGGGCTGAAAGCCGATCGGCCGCTGCCGGTCCATTTCGAGATTCTCGATCCCAGCGGGGCCGTGGTGGCCGGGTCGCAACTCAGCGGCGATACCGATCGAGGTGTCGGCAACGGCGCCTTCCAGATACCCGACTCGCTGGCCGGCGGCGAGTATGCACTGGCGGCCAAAAGCCCTAGCGAGGCGTTTCCCGAAGAGAAGCGGCCGTTCTTCATCCGCCGCTACCGCTTGCCGCGGCTGAAGAAGGAGTTGGAATTCGTCCGCGACAGCTACGCGCCCGGCGATCGGGTGGTGGCCGATTTTTCGGCCGAACGGGCGGAAGGTCCGCCGGCGGCCAAGGCCCGATTGAAGGTAATCGCCACGGTCGATGGTCAGGTGGTTCATCGCGACGACACGCAAGCGTCGGCCGACGGCACCTTCCAAGTGGAATTCAACCTGCCCAAGAACATCGAACGGGGCGACGGCCAATTGGTCGTGGTGGCCGACGACGGCGGCACCCGAGAGACGATCGCCAAGACGATCCCCATCAACCTGGGAAAAGTCCAGGTGCGTTTCTATCCGGAGGGTGGCAAGTTGGTGGCCGGATACGCCGAGGACGAGCAGACGCGGCGGCTGGAGAACCGCGTCTACTTCACCGCCCGCGACCCGTTGGGTGAACCCGTTCACATTACCGGCAGAATCCTCGACAGCCGCGACAAGGCCGTGGCCGGCATCGAGACGACGCACGAAGGGATGGGGGCGTTCAGCTTCAGCCCGATGCCGGGCGAGAAGTATCGCTTGAAGATCGACAAGCCAGCCGGTGTCAACAACGAGCCGAAACTGCCCGACGTTGCCAGTGAGCAAGAGATCGTGTTGACCACGGGATTGGGCGTCTTCGAGGCGGGCAAACCGCTGGAGTTCAACGTGCAGTCGAGCAAGAAGGGGCTGCCGCTGGTCGCCGCCGCCTGGTGTCGGGGCGTGCCGGTCGGGCAACAGGCCTTCACCACCGAGGCAGGCTCCAATTCGGTGGCCGTCGCGCTTTCGGACGAGGCCGCCGGCGTCATCCGGCTGACGATTTACGATTACGGCCAACAGCGGCCCAAGCCGCTGGCCGAACGGCTCGTCTACCGGCGCTCCCAGCGGCGATTGCGGATCGAAATGATCGATCCGCCCGAGCGATGCACGCCCGGCGAGAAGGTCGAGCTGTTGTTCCGCGTGACCAACGAGGCGGGCGAGCCGGTGCCGGCCGCCTTGGGTGTTTCGGTCACGGACGACGCGCTTCTGAATCTGGCCGACGATGACACACCGAAGATGCCAACGCATTTCATGCTGACCACCGAAGTTGAGAATCCGCAAGATCTGGAGGACGCCGATTTCTATCTTTCCGACGATCCCAAGGCGGCCGTCGCGCTGGACCTGCTGTTGGGAACCCAGGGCTGGCGGCGGTTCGTCGACCGCACGCTGGAGGAACTCAAGGAGGAAGGCCGCGACGACCAGCAGATCGCTCGCCTGATTGCGCTGGGCGGCCAGGGCGACCCGCCGGCCGTGTTCGACAACCTGGGAGAAATCCTCACCAAGTACGAAAAGAGTCTGGCCGACTATCGAGCCGACCGCACCCAGGCACTAAACACGCTGACCACGGTAGGCCTGTTCGGCGGCATCGGACTGGTGCTGCTGGTGGCCATGCTGGCGCTTTTGAACGTGGCCAACGGGCCGCGGCTTTGGATCCCCGCGCTCACGGCGGCGACCGTTTGCCTGGCGATCGGCACTATCCTGATAAACCCACGCGGCTTGAAGTCGGGTCCCGAGAACGCCGTCGCCTTCGCCCAATTCAGCCTGGCCCCGACCGAGGTCTCGGAGACCTTGGAGGAGGCTGATGAAGACAAGACGGGCGCCAACGAGCTTCGCGAGAAGTTGGCCGACGCACTAGACGACGCCGAAGAGGGCGCCGCGATGCCGGCCGGCGATGAGTTGCTACGCCGGCCTCTGGCGAAGAAGTACCAAGTCGTCGCACCCGTGTTCGAAACCGTGGCGGGAGAAGAGCAGGCTCGCCTCCGCGAGGCTGGAAAAAATGCCGATAAGGAACTTCAGAAGTTTTACGACCGCCTCCCAGATGATTTGAAGGAGCTTGCCAAGAGACGGGTAGAGAATTTTAGGGCCGACCGCAAGTCGGAACTCACCCCGCGTCGCTTCACCATCCGCCAGTACGCCCACGAGCACGTACAGGGCCCGCCGGGCGTAAGAACCGACTTCGCCGAAACGCTCTACTGGAACCCCTTGCTGCTGGCCGACGCCGA
>CAZDHN010000326.1:0-7468 GCA_964505115.1 uncultured Planctomycetaceae bacterium | reverse complement strand
TGTTAGAAAAATTGCACACTGGATCGACGCGAATATCGAATATCGAACAAGGAATCTGCACTTTCTGAAAAAACGGCACATACGCCTACAAATTGGGGCAAATGCGGCGCAGCCGCATTTGGTCCAATTTCAAGTTCAAGACGCAGTACGCAGCCATGGGGTGATGATTTTTCAACAACGAAGCCGGGATGACCGTGGCGGGCAATAAATGGCATGAAAGAACAAAGCCGCTGCGCGTCTTTGCTCTTTCATATAGGCCTATGTGCCGTTTTTTCAGAAAGTGCAGATACGTCAAAAACGGAGGATAACCATGCAGTTGTTCGGCCGACGCTACGATACGGGTGAACCGGTTTGCCTGGATATTGAAGGGGGAAAAGTCTCCCGAGTTACGCAGGCAACAGCCGCGCCCGACGCGAACGACTGGCCCTGGATAGCGCCCGGGTTGATCGATATCCAGTTTAACGGCTACGGTGGCCAGGAATTTTCCGCGCCCGATCTGACCGCCGAGAAGGTGGCCGATATTGTCCATACGACCGAGCAGTTCGGCGTGACGCGGTTCTGTCCCACCTTGACGACCGAAAGCTTCGAGGTGCTGCAACAAGCCTTGCGGACAATTGCCGCCGCCTGCCAGTCGTCAGCCGACATCCAACGGCAAGTTTCCGGAATTCATCTGGAAGGACCGTACATCTCGCCCCAGGACGGAGCACGCGGCGCGCATCCCCTGCAACACGTGCGGTCGCCCGACTGGGACGAGTTCCAGCGGCTCCAGGAAGCGGCCGACGGGCGAATCCAAATCCACACGCTGTCGGCCGAGTACGACGAATCGCCGGCGTTCATCGAGCGGGTTGTCGGAAGCGGCGTGATCGTGGCGATCGGGCATACCGCGGCCACGCCGGATCAGATTAGCCGGGCGGTCGACGCCGGAGCCCGACTGAGCACGCACTTGGGTAACGGTTCACATGCAACCCTGCACCGGTTGCGCAACTACATCTGGCAACAACTGGCCGACGACCGGCTGACGGCCAGCCTGATCGTCGACGGGCATCACCTCCCGGCCGCCGTGGTCAAAGCGTTCGTGCGGGCGAAAACGCCCGATCGCTGCATTCTGGTAAGCGACATCTCGGGTTACGCCGGGCAGCCGCCCGGTAAATACGCCGGCAACATCTGCGACATGGAAATCCTGCCCGACGGTCGTTTGGTCGTGGCCGGGCAACGCGAGTTACTGGCCGGCGCCACGCTGCCGATCGGAGTGGGTATCCCGAACGTGATGGACTTTGCGGGCGTCGACCTGGCCACCGCCGTGCGAATGGCCGTGCATAATCCGGCCGCCCTGCTGGGCCACGAGATGAAGACTTCCGGCCTGGAGCCTGGCGATCCGGCCGACCTCGTGCAGTTCGAGATGCGAAGCGGCTCGCCGGCCGCGTTCGACGTTCACGCCACCATCGCCGCCGGCCGCCCGATCTCGGGCACCCCCTGGCAGCCGTCTCCCGCCTGACGACCGGCCTGTCGCTTACGCGACCTCTACCGCAAACGTGCGTCAACTTTCAACGATCAAAGGAACGCTTCCTGGATTCCTTCCCGTTATCGGTCGCCCCTACAATCGCGACCGGCAAGAAAACGAACAGGGGGCGACGGTTGTTAAGCGTCGCCCCCTGCAACCGGGGACAACGGGGTTTGGAGTTTTACGTTGCAGCATGCGCACACCATTCTCGCATGTTGGCGGGTTCTCTTGGGTTGCGGGCGCGGCTAGTGCTTTGTCAAAGCTTGAAATTAGGGTAGCTGAACTTGCAAAAGTTCAGTCTTCGCTGCACTCGGCTGAATTCTCGCGAATCCAGCTACCCCAAAAGTGAAGCGTGACACAGCACTAGCAATAGGCTATTGGATTCGTGGGTTCGCGTCTGGTAACGGTAGCTGGGCACCGCGGGCGCGGGCCAGCGTATCGATCGCCTGGGTCATCTTGCCACTTTGGCGATAGACGTAGCTCAAGGCCAGCCAGGCGGGGCGGTCGTGCGGGGCGGGGAAGCCTCGGGCGGCTGCCTGCAAAGATTCCTCGGCCGCCTCGTATTGATGCTGAAGTCGAAGCGCTTCGCCGCGAAGCAAGCCGGCGGCCGCCTCGAACGGACCCAAATCATCCAAGCCGTCCAGGCAATCGAGCACGTGCTGAGCCATGCCCAATTCGAGGTAGCCAGTCGCCTCTCGCAAGCGTTTGGCGGTTCGGATGAATGCAGCGCTATCGAGTTTCATGATTCAGTTCCTCCAACAATGCTTACGCTTCCGGTTGTCGAGTCGTTCGCAAAAAAGCAAAGGAAATTGAAGCTTGCACCAGATTACAAACGCAAAGGCCGTGCCGAACGCATCGCCTGATTGGGTAAATTTACCGATCTCTTGTGAGCAAAGCAGTTGCGGCAAATATCTTATCCGACCGACCAAATTCGATTGCCAAAACCTGCCCAATTGGCAGGCAGACACGGCAGGCTATTCGACCGTGTATCTGGACAAATTGCCGGTTGAACGCCCGAATGGGTGGTCGGCGGCCCTGTAATACAGACGCCGCGAATGCTCGTTTAGTTCGCGGGTTTTTTGCAGAGTTGCGCCCTCGTTACGATGCTTTGCGTCGTAACGCAAGCCCGGCCGTTTCGCGGCCCCGCGCCAGCACAACCCATTGTGTTCCCCCAGCGACGCGAAGCGTCGCGACGTTGTGTTCCCACGCGAAGCATGGGAACGAGAAGAAACCGATCTACTTCCCTTCCGCGTAACCCGGCAGGGCGAGGATTTGGCGGCGGATGGCGGTCCGTTGTTGTAGGAAACGGTCGTCGTCGGGCGAGCCGTACGCCTCGATGAACTTCTCCCAGGACCCAACATCGATCAGCCCGGCCGGACTGGGAAGGTAGTCGTCGACCGTGAACGACTTGGCCAGCGTCTCCAGCGAGATCTTTCCCTGGCGAACCCGCGTGGCGAATGTCACGCCGGCCAGGTCGGCCGAAAAATCGGAGAAGCTGAACGCGCCGCCGCGTTGGCAATCGACGATCTCCTTGAGGATGCCGGCCATCTCCGCGCCCCTCGATTCGAGCAGAACGGTCAGCCCGCAGGAGACGGCGAAATGTTGTGCCAGGTCACGCCGCTTCCGCATGGTCGGAGCGCCCAACACGGCCAGCCGCAGGCCGCGCCGCTCGTCGGGTTCGATTTGCTGGAACATCCGCCCCAGCACGGGGTTGTTGCGCAGCAGGAGCGAGTCGTCCAGGCCGACGGTCAGCGCGAGCAGAAAAGCGTTGGCGGCAACCTCCGGCGGCGACTTCGCGGCGGCGGCAGCGGCGCGGCGGACGTAGTATTCCGTCAGCCGGTCGCCCTGCAACTGCCCCTCGTTCTGTTCGGCCGCTTCCAGTATCTCGCCGACCACCACACTCGCGGCGCCGACCAGCGTATTGCGGTTGGCCAACGGAACGAGCTTCAACCCGCTGGGTCGAGCCAATCGCTTGGTGTACTGCTCGGCCGTCTTGTCCTTGGGGAGTTGCCTGGCCAGCACCGCGTACGCCGCCCGCAGCCGCCTCTTCGTGGCAGGGCTGAGTTGCCCGAACCCCTTGGCCTTACCCGTGCGGAGTTCCTCGGCGAACAGATACATAATGAACGTGTTGAGCGGATCGAATCCGATGCGAAAGCTCCGGGCGTGCGAGCGGCGGTCGCCCAGCGTGGGACGCATGACCGAACGGGGATCGGCCGTGTGGGCGGCACCCAGCACGTGCCCCAACTCGTGTACCAACACTTCCACCCGTTCGCTGTGAGTGATGTGCTGCGACCATTCGCGAATCAGCACGTGCGAATGCAACGGGCCGCGCGTGCCGCCAAGATGGGTCCGCCCGTTCGGTATCTTGTATTGGCTGGTGAAACCGATCGCCAGTTGTGCCGGGCCGGGCTTAACCTCCAACTCGAACTCGCGAAGCGACTTGGGGAACTCGCTGATCGTGTCGTCCGAGTCCCAGGTTTCGACCGCCACCACCTTGAAGCGAATCCGGCAATGTTGCTCAAAAATATCCGACGCCTCGTCGAGCCGCTCGCGAAGCCGCTTCTCCCAAATCCGCCGCACGGCCGGCTCGTCGTCGTCGACCAGTAGCTTGACGGGAATCACGCCTGTCCGTTGCAGTCGGGCGACGTCTTTCGGAGTCTCACTTGACGGTGCTTCGCTCGACGGCGGTTCGTCGGGCAGATCGAGGCGGACCGGCTCCGGGCGGCCGTCCCGGTCGACCATCAAGTAGATCGAATTCGCCCGCAAGGTTGATTGCCGTGGGCCGGCTTCACCCGGCAAGGAAATCTTCACGTCTCCCGTAACGCCAAGCGGCAGCAGGTCGCCCGGTGCAATCGCGTGCGGCTGGGCCTTTCCGTCCGGCGCGAGAACCGTGAAATCAACCCGAGCCTTGGTACGGTTGGCGATCACCACCACGGCCGCCCGGCCAATCGACGCGCCCGCCAAGCCCAGCACCAGTGTGGCAATCAGCAAAGATGTGAGTCGGAACCTCATCATCGGTTGGCATCGCCTCGGGTGACAATTGGAGTATTCGCCAGACACTCCATTATACCAAGGCGAGCGGATTGGGCAAAACACTCGTTCGGCTGCTTGGGATCAGACTGTCGAACCCCGCGCCGAGCGATTCAACCATAGCCGCCAGCGGAAGCTGGCGGTTGCCCGAAGCAACAGTTGTGGTTGGACAGTGTGATCGAGCCGCAACGCAACCGCTAGCTTCCGCTGGCGGCTATTGCAGCCAAAGAGGTGGTAGCGGCGAGGACGCCGCGGCTCGGACATGCAACCCCGATAGCCCGTCGCCAGGACTCTGCTTAGAACCCCAAGCCCGGGCCGTCCAGCGCGGCGGTGCCGAGGGTGCCGTCGGTGATGTTGAACATACTGGGGAATCGCTTGGCCCACTCGACGTTTGCCACGGGACAGTACTGCCGGGCGTTGCCCTCGATGGCGGCCACCGTGGGGATCCGCGCCGAAAGCGATGCCGAATGCAGGAACGACGCGCCCGGACAAGTGAGGTCCTGTACGCAGAGGAACAGGTTGTACTTCTGCGCGGCGGCGCCCATCAGCAGCGCTTCGCTGTGTCCCTTGCAGGCCTTTAGCGCCACGCCCGAATAACCCAACTCGCGGCTGAGTTGCAGGCTATCGAGGTCGACCAGCGATTCGTCGATCACAACCGGCTTGATCTTGGCCGCCTCGTGCATGCGGTTGTCGAGATTTGAACGCAGATCGCGATGGGTGGGCTGCTCGATGTATTGCAGCCGGTCGAACGCCTGGGGCGCCTGCTCGCGGACCTTCGCCAGAAAATCCAGCACGTACTGCACGTTGGCACACTTCTCGTTGAAATCGGCCGAGTAGCACCACTCGCTGCAGCCACGCGCGGCCTGTGCCTCGGCAGCCACCCGATCGACCGATACCACTCGGTCGACGTCCCAATCCAGGTTCTCGCCGTTAAGCTTGATCTTCAGGTGCGTCAGCCCGTCGCCGGCGATCCATTCGGGCAGGGTCTCGGGGATACCGTCGTTGATTCGCTTTTTGACGTCGGCGTCAGTTAGCGGATCGAGCGCGCCGACCAAATGGTACAAGGGCATGGTCGGCTTGGGAGTTCGCAGCGTGTACTGGTCGAGATACTCGCCGGCGAAGTCGTCGGTCAGGTAGGCGGCGATGTCGCGGTTGGCGAACTCGCTGGACAATAGGTTGTAGGAGTTGGCGCCCAGCGTCTTGCCGTAGGCGTCGTGGATGGCGGCCTCCAACGGGCTGGCCGACACGAGTTGGGCCAGCCGGGGCATCGACTCGGCCAGGCCGGCCGCGCCGGTTATCTCGTCGGCACACGATTGGTAAAGCGGCGACAGATCGTCCGTAATCTCCAGCGGATGGCCGATCCCCTGGTACTTGTCGGCCTCGCGGACAAGCCGCTGGCTTAGCTCGATCATGGCTGCCAGGCTCTCGTCGGCCGATACCGTCTGGCTGGGCCAGCCCCAGACGTTTCCGACCGTCATCGACCCGAAACCCTGGCCGCGCCGGCCGTCGCGAGTCTCGACCTCGACGGTTACGTGGAACAGGACAACGTCGTTGAGCACTCGGCCGCCAAACTTGATCGGCGTGCGGTAGGCAAAATGCTCGGTCTGGGCGGTTACCTCTAGCAGGCGAATATCGGTTGATTTGGACATGGGACCCTCCTCGGCTGAGTGTTGGCCAGTTTGAAGCACGCATCCTATCAGATCGCAACGGCACTCCGCAAGCGGTCGCGGCAACAAAATCGACCGAGAAAGATTACTATTCACCGGGATCCGCGCGTCAATAATCACACAACACTCTGGGAGAACCGGAAACTGTACCTGCCATTGTCCCAATCAGCGTTATCTTTTTCAGGGAACACTAATCCTCGCTAATCGACACTATTGATCTTTGCATAGTCAATGCGCGGATCAAGGAGGATTCGTCTTACAGCGAATTCAACGGTATTGGCGCCAAGCCCCGCGGTGAACTCCGCGGGTGCAGCGCCAGATACAACATGCACCAGCCGTGGGACACGGCACAAGAAAACGGCCGAGCGGGATTGGCCCGGCGGTCGTCGCAAGCGACGGAGCCGCCGACCGGTCCCGATCGGCCGTAAGTTCGACCTTCGCTCTATTGGTGATCGATGTGCTAGACCAACTCTTTGCGGACGGCCCAAACGGCAGCCTGCGTGCGGTCCGAAACGCCGATCTTGCGGAGGATATGCTGCACGTGCTCCTTGACCGTCTCGTAGCTGATGTGCAGCGCCTGGGCAATCTCCTTGTTGGTCAGGCCGTAGGCCAACTGGCGAAGCACTTCACTCTCGCGTTGCGTCAAGGGAACCTCGACGTCGGCGGCCAGTCGCGGCGTGGCCAACGCACCGGTTACCCGACGCAGCTCGTCGCGGGTCCAGGCACTCTCGCCGGCGGCCGCCGTGCGGATCGCGCCGATCAAGTGCTCGGGCGTGCAGCCCTTCAACAGGTAACCGCTGGCTCCCAGTGCCACCGCCCGAGCGATGTAGGTGGGATTGTCGAACGTCGAGAGCATGAGGATCGGCAATTCCGGCTTGTCGAGCTTGATCCGCCCCAAGGCGGTCAAACCGTCGCCACCAGGCATGCGAATATCCATCAATACGACATCCGGATCCTTTTCAACCGCGAACTTCCTGGCCGCGTCGCCGGTCTCCACTTCGCCGATGATCTCGATTTCGGTGTCGGCCAACATGGTTCTCAGTCCACAGCGAACGACTTCATGGTCGTCCGCAATCAACAACTTAATCTTGCTCATTCTAAACTCCGATCGTTAAAAATCGCTGTCTCTTCAGGGGATGCAGAGACAGGTAAGTCCACGAAAATCCGGGTCCCCTTACCCGGCTTGCTATTGAGCTTTGAGCTTTGAGCTTTGAGCTTTGAGCTTTGAGCTTTGAGCTTTGAGCTTTGAGCTTTGAGCTTTGAGCTTTGA
>CAZDHN010000325.1:0-7509 GCA_964505115.1 uncultured Planctomycetaceae bacterium | reverse complement strand
AAGCGCGACGCGCTGGACATGGTCGAGGGTATGGAAGACGACTTGACCAAGGCGTTCAAGTCGCTTGAAGCAGCCGGCAGCTCGGTCGCGAAGACCAGCCAGAGCATCAACGATCTGCTGTCCACAAACGGGGATTCAATCGAGGGCGTTGTGCCGGAAATGCACAAGGCACTGGCCTCGATGAACGAGTTCTTCGAGAACACCAACAACCTGATCGGCAAGGAGGAGGGCCAGAAGGAACTCAAAGAGGCGGTCGAGAAGGTTCCGGAAATCCTCGAACGAAGCTACAAAATCCTCGGCCGAATGGACAGTACGATAACCAAGGTGGACGAGAACCTGGATAACATGACAAAGTTCACCGATACGCTCGGCAACCAGGGCGGAGAGGCTATCGATCGAATGTACGCCGCGGTCGACAAACTCGACAAGGTGATGGCAAACGTTGAAGACTTCACCGACAACCTCGACAGCGAAACGGGATCGCTGGGGCGACTGGTCAACAGCCCGGAACTGTACGACGAACTGAGCGAGGCGGCCAAGAACGTTAACAGACTCAGCCGCCAGGTCCGGCCCATCATGGACGACCTGCGCGTCTTCTCCGACAAGATCGCCCGGCACCCGGGCGTGATCGTCCGCGACGCCGCCAAGCCGGGGTTGGGAATTAAGTAGGGAAAGCGGAAAGCGGCCGGCTATTGATTCGGCCTGTAGGGCCAGCCGCCCGGCGGAAGTGGATGGATCGACTGGCCGCCGGTATCTTCGGGCAACGGTTGCAGGTCGGGGCCCACGCCCAGGGACGGACCGGTCGGAGGCGCCGTCGCTTGTGGCCGGGGAATGACCTCGGGGCCCGGTATCGTCGGCACCGCGGGCGCGAGCGGTGCCGCTGGCACGACTTGTTGCATTCGGCCGCGCAAGTTCTCCGCGCGCCCGATCAGATGCTCGGTCGGCACGACCATCTGCGGACGCAATTGGTAGCTGAACGTCCGTTGGTCCCGCAACTCGCCCGGCACGAAGTTCTCCGAGAAGAAGTCGATCACGGGATACTCGTACCAGGGCGTCGGCACCGGCTGCAGTACGGTCATCGTCTCGTAGCCATCTTTGACCAGGCGGATCTTTCGGGTGCCGTAATAGATGAAATTGGTGGCGATCGGCGTGGTGCCAAGTTCGTAGTCGTCCACGTAGACCATGGCGCCGGGCGGATTGCTGCGGATGGTCATTCGCCGCCGCACGACGCCGAACGCGCAGGCACACACTTCGAGCACGACCAACATCCCAACCAGAACCGCAACAACGCGGTTCCATCGCATCCCGGTACGCATGGGCAGAATCCTTCCAGGAGAGAACCTATTGCTAGCCGCGCCCGCAACCCAAGAGAACCTGTCAACATGCACGCACGGTGCGCACATATTGCAACGTAAGACTCTAACGCGGCCGGAGTATAGTGATCGGCCCCAAACACTTCCAGCCCGAATTGCCCGACCGGCAATGAGGTCCCATCAGTTGGACAATACTCCCAGCCGCCCAACCCGTCCCCCTGGCTGCTGCCCGATTGCCGTAAGGCGTGTCCCCGTAACGGTTTGCGGCTACGCTCCGCCTCCCCGTCCAAGCCACCAATAGCACTACTGGGCAAGCCAGCGGTGGCACCCAAGATCGTCGCGTTCCAAATGCGGCTGAGCTAGATGGCCAACTTGGCGGCGCGGCGACGGCGGTCTTGGGCAGACTTGCGGCGGCACTTGATTACGATGCCGGCCACGATGGCGATCAGGCCGGCGACGAGGAAGATGCCGAAGAAGAACATCAGGCAGCCCGCGCTTATCAGCACCGTCGATCCGCCCGAGCCGCCGAACCAGGCGAAGGCGCCGCGGCGTCCCAACCCCAGCAGGCAGGCCGCCACAACGAGCATCGCAAGCAGCGAGGCCAGTTGCCGCAGCCCGTCGATCAAGTCGTTCGAGGCGGCCCGGCCGGTTATCTTCACTTCGCCACGCGGCGTGGTGAACAGATAGACGCGGCCCCGCTCGGGCAACCGCACGTCGAGACTGGCCAGGCCCTCGGGCGGGACGGCAGCTTGAGTGCCGCCTGCGAAAGGGATATCGAGGTCGGCCGAAAAGCGGCTGTCAGTCGTCATTCCCGGGCCCGGCTGCGCGGACGAGGGCGGGGCGGCTTCTTCAGGGCCGCGGCTGGCCAGGTCCATCGACTTATAGCGTTCACCAGACCGCGCGGATGTGGCCGGCCGCGTGGGCGCGGACGGAACACCGTGGCCGAACATTAGTCTACCGCTCCGGCGTCTGGCGTGCTGTTGTACACCGGGCGGAAGTTCCGTCGCCACGGGCCCGCCTGTCGGTCTCCCGGGCATTTGTGCCTGCTGCTGACCCTGCGCGTCCTTGAGTCTCTCCTGGTATCGGGCGACCGCGTCGCGCTGTTGCTCTCGCGGCATCTTGCCCGATTGGTCACCGAGCGAGAGCGACTTTTGCAGCTTGGCCTTGGCCTTGCCCTGCGCGACGGCGGGCGCTTGCGGTTGCGCTTGCAGCTGGTTCGCGGGGGGGGCGTTAAGTCCGAAAAGCTGGCCGCCCTTGCCCATGCGTCTACCCTTGCCCGAAGAACGCTTCATCTGCCCCAGCCGGTCGGCGCGTTGGTTGGCTTCGTCGGCCTTCTTGGACATCGGCGCGTTCTTCAGCTTGTTCTGGTCGAACCAACCGGAGTTGAACGACTTGTCGCCCGCGCGCTGACCGCCGGCGTCTTCGGCCTTGCCCTTCGCGGCGTCCCAATTGTGGCCCAACTCCTGGACCACGTTCCTCGCCCGACGCGTCTTCTGACCGGCGTAGAGGTCGTTCAACCGGTAGCGATTGTCGCCGTCGGCGGCCTGCTGGGGCGCTTGTTCGATCTGCTGGGCCTCCTGCTCGGCACTGCGCAGCACCTCGGCGTTGGCGGTCAGCTCGCGTTGCAGTTTCTCGTTCCCGTAATATTCGGAAGTCAAGCTTTGGTACGACTGCATCGAATCTTGCAGGTTCTTCAGATTACTCATCGCGCGGACCTTCGAGAACGATCCGCCGTGCCGCATCGTTTCGATCAGCCCCTCGGCCAGCTTGGTCTGGTACGATACGTAGCCGGCCGCCAGGTCGCCCTGCTCCTCGACCAGTCGCATGGTGCCGCCGAAATCGAACCAGCGATAATTCTCGGGCAGGTGTAGCTTGACCTGGCTGAGTTCGACGTTGATGTTAATCGTGTGCATCAGCGGGAACTCGGCCCGGTGACGCAGACCCGGTTTGGGCATCTTGCCACCGTATTTCAGCACGACCTGATAGTCCAGGTCGCCGGGCGCGGTTTTCACCAGCGGGATACGCACGTGCCGCTGGTCGGCCGCGTCGGGGTCCTTGATCGGCTTGACCGGCTCGCCCGCCACCCGGGCGGTCCAAAGCCGGGAACCTTGCGGCAGGGCCAACTGGAGGAACTGCTCGGTGCTGTTGTCGAGCCGGTAGCTCACCTCGCCCCGATAGGCCCCGCTGGCGTCGACAACCAGATTCGTCTCGGCCAGGCCGATCCTGGCGCCGGCCGTTCGCACGGCCTGCCGGTCCTTGGTCGTGAAGATCAGTTTGGGCTGTTTAGTGCCGGGCGTTACCAGATAGGCCTGCGTGATACCGGCGCCCAGCATCTCCTTTAGCACCCGCCACTGCTTCTGCTGCCGACCGAGTATCTCCAAGCCGGGCGATTGCTTGACCACGACCTCGTCGCGGCCCGCGCTTTCCAGCGTGACGAAGCGGCGGTCGGTTCGGCCCGTCTCGACCACGGGGATCGGCGCCCGATAGCTCTTACCTCGCTCCAAGAGCCGATCGTTTTCGATCAGCACGCGCAGCTCGTCCATGACTTCGCCCTGCAATTGGATCCGCACGCGTCGCGGCGAATCGGCGGCCGTGCCGACCGGCTCGATCGTCTTCTCGCGGAGCATGGGCACGTTGATTCGGCAGCCGTCCATCTCCGGCGGAAGCAGTAGCGATAACTCGCGGATGCCGGCGCCACGGACCGAGAAGTTCAGCAGGATCGTTTCCTCGATCGCCCGATCGGTTACGCGGACGTTGCTAATCGTCCAGCAGCTTACGTCGGGCTTGCGGAGCGAGAGCCGTAGCGTGCCGGTGTAGTCGGGCCGGCGGTATTGCAGTGCCAGCCGGGTTGTGCCGCGCTGCCCGGCTTCCAGCCAACCGTGAAGTTGACGAAGCAGCACGTTTTGGCAATTTGTCAGATCGGATGCCCTGACGTTGAAGGCCGGATCGACCTGCACGGCGATATGGCCCTGCTGGCGCGCGACGCCGAGCACTTCCAGCCGAGGCAGCGGGATGCCTTCGCCTGCCTTCTCCCGGCCAAGCTTGCCGCGAATTACCACGGCGAAGTTGCCAGGCTGCCCGGCGGCCAGGTAGATGGTCAGAAGCGAACGCTCGTCGCGCTGGGTGACGGCCCATTGGAACCGGCCGGGTGCCGACACCTCATCCAGTTTGAGCGAGTCGGGCAGGAAGATCTCGACCCGATAGACGGGCCGGCCTTGCACGCTCAGATTCAGGCGGCTTTCCAGGCTCCGCTCGTACTCGGCAATCCTCAGCACGGTTTGCACGTCGGCCGTTGTCTTGATCGGCACCGCGGCGGCCGCCAGACGGACGGAGAAGGGCACCTCGCCGAAACGATACGCCTGGAACGGCCGGATACCCAAGGGGCTTTCGTCGACCGCCGAGCCGGCCGGCGCATTGCCGGGCTTTGCAGTCGAAAGGTCCGTCCGGCTTACGCCCGACGTGCTTGCCACGCGCAGATCCAGAAGCGGGCTGCGGCGAACGGTCAGCCGGCCGGTGTGCAGGGCGGCGTCGGGCATCGAGACGACGGGCGCATCGAACTCGCCCCACTCGCCTTGTCCAACGGTCGCGGCCCGCCAGAGATGTACCGTGAACGATTCGCGCTGCTTGGCTGCCTTTAGTAGCGATACTTCGACGGTCTGGCGGTCGTCGCGCTGCTGGATCTTCCAACCGCGAACGTTCGTGCCCTCGATCTTTTCGACCAGATACTGCTTGGGCACGTCGACGGAGAAAATGTCTCGCTCGCTGCCTCGGAATTCGAGTGCCAACCGCCAGGTCAGCCGCAGGCCGTCCTCTTGTATGTCGAGCGTGGCGCTGGATTGGGCGGTCAGGCTGCGATCGACTTCGCCCTCGGCCACCTTCGGTCGCCACTGGATGCTGATCGCGCCCTTGGGACCAAGCGTGGTTTCGATCTTCTCGCCGGGCCCAGCGGTCTCGTAGCTACGCCGGTCCGTGACGTTACCCAATCGCAACTCGGTTTGTGCGGCGGGCACCGCGATCGTCAGGCTCGTGGCGGGAGCGGCGGGCAGAACACCCTCGGCCACTCGCCAGCCGCCGCGCTTTTGAAGCTTCATCCGCACGGCCGTTTGCAGCAGGTGCCGGCCCTTGCCGGAAGCCAGTAGCATTACCAGCGAACCGGGCTGACGAACCGACGGGTTGGGCTGGTTAATCGACTGTTGAGGCGCCGATTGTTGGGCCTTTTGGCGTACCGGCTGGTTGGCAACCTGCATGGCGCTGAGCTTGGCCGGCTTGCCGTCCAAGCTGGCTTGGGCAAGCACGCCGCCGGCGAGGCCCAGCGGAATGCTCACGTGCCGGTCGGTGAAGATGTCGATCTCCAGCCGGCCTTCAATCAGCAGGTACTCGTTGCCTTCGAGCGTCGTGGTGTAAGCGGCGCCGGCCAGGGCGAACGGGGCGGGCGGGGCGACCTCGCCAATCTTTCGGTCGGGATAGGCCAGGTTCCATAGCTCGACATATTTGTCGTAGGGAACCAAACGCCCGGCGGCGTCCTTGATTCCGGTTGGCGAGTCGGGATTGTAGGGCAGGATGACCGCGTCGTCGGGCACCTTGACCGGCGCGTCCGGCTCCACCACCTGGATAACATACGGCCCGGCATTCGGCTTTGGCTTGGCAGCCTCGGCTGAACCCATTAGGAATGTCACTCCCAGCATCAGACCGGTGACCGCGGCCGAGAGCTTGGCCGGCCGGAGCTTGGCAAGGACGCGCAACACGCCGCCGCCGATCCACTTGACCAGCCCGGCCGCCAGGTAGTAGGGCACCAGCAGGCAGGCGGCGAAGACGGCCATGTTCGAGATTCGGGCGACCGCGATCGAATCGACCGCGACGGGCACGAGCGTGGCAACCAGCACGACCAGGACCAGCAGCCGGACCTTTTGGCGGATCGGTCGGTTCGTGAGCCTCAACCCGGCCAACCCGACCGCCAGCGCCAGCGCCCAACCCAGCGAACCGAACCGCGAACGGTTGGCCAGCGTCATTTCCAAACGCGGTTCCACCCCCAGGCTGCGGAACGTAACCGTCGTAGCGTCGTCCCCCAGCGAATCGGCCAGCGCGATCTTCAGGCTCTTGACGCCCGATAGTTTGTACTTGCGCTTGCCCTCCGACAGAGTGCCTCGACGTCTTGAGAGCCTATCCCAGGTCTCTTTGTCGGGATAGACAATGGGAGCTTTGTCGTCAGAGGGCATGATATTCTCATTTGTGAGCGTCCTTTCTCTCTTGGCCCCCTCCTCCTCCGATTCCTTCGCCTCGGGCTTGTTGGCAGGCTTCCCCACGCCGAACATGCCACCCCCGCCCCCCCCGCCACCCATACCGCCACCCGCCGTTCTGCCGCTACGTGGTTTTGGTCTTGCTTTGAGGGGTGGTTTCTTGTCGTGCCTACTCAGTTGGGTAGTGCCTCGCAGTTGCTTCAGCAGGGCCTCGATTCTGCGATGGCCCTCGCCGGTTTGCGAAAGGACAAGCACTTCCCCTTTCTTCGAAGATATGGCCCTTATCGAGCCCGGCCCGCCGACCTCGTCCCAAGTCGTGGGCTGGACGGTTGAACTAATCGTGTCGATCAAGGAGTCGAAGTCCGACCAGAGTTTGCCCGACTCGTCGCGGCAGATCACGAGATCCGCGACCGGATAGACCTTCGTGGTCAAGCGGCTCTCGGCCACTTCGTGCGTGGTAATCAACAGCACTTCGTTTTCAACGACGGCCGTCATGTCCAGGTCGCGCAGCATCAACTTCAAGGCCGATCGCAGCGATATGCCCTTGAGATTGCGCGTGACGGGCGTGTCCGTCCCCATCCCCACGTCCTCCAAGGCCTTGTTGTCGATCTGGATTTCGATTTTGTGACGTTGCTTCAGATAATCGACAACGTCCGCCAAGGGCGTTTCGATAAACTCAAGCGTGGTCTGTGAATCCAGTGCGTCGTTGATCCTCCTCTCGGCAGGCCCCTTGCTGGCAAGGTCCATAGACTTATGCTCGCCGAACGGATCGTCACCCTCCTCCCCGGGCATGCCGAAGGGATTGTCCATGTCGGGGGATTCGTCAAGCACGACGGACCCCACGACTCCGTCGGC
This sequence comes from uncultured Planctomycetaceae bacterium, assembly GCA_964505115.1. Taxonomy (GTDB): domain Bacteria; phylum Planctomycetota; class Planctomycetia; order Pirellulales; family Thermoguttaceae; genus CAZDHN01. The sequence continues at coordinate 104 of CAZDHN010000325.1, read as the reverse complement.
CTCGCCGGCTTCGTATTCCATCATCTTCTGTCTGCTCATGGCAGACATTTCGCGGGCAGCTTCACGTGACGAATGTACGGCGGACAGGAAAGGCGGACCCGTTA
>CAZDHN010000324.1:0-7543 GCA_964505115.1 uncultured Planctomycetaceae bacterium | reverse complement strand
AGAATCCAAATCCACGTCAGTCGTAACAGGCACACCGGGTCTGATTAAAACTTATTTGCGAATACGAATTGTCCTACCATTGCGTTCTTCATCAATGAAACCAACATAAGCATTCGTTTTTTGTCCACGCTTCAGCATATACTTTGGCATTTTAAATTCTCCTTGTTAAAAAAAAGGGGCCAGATCGTCATCGACCCCGAGCTATGGCGCGCCGCCAACACCAACCGCGGCGGCGACCTGTTCACGTTCGACGTCACCCGCTGCGTCACGGAGACCGTCAGCTTCAAAGCCCCCGAACGTCAAAAGTTCCGCGTCCGCCTGACCGAGAATCTGCCCAACAAACAACACACCCTAAAACTCGTAGCCAATGGCGACGGCCCGGTGACGATTGATGCGTTTGATGTGTTTGAGCCGGCGTTGAAATAAGGTTTATTGGGCAGCAGCCCGTTCATTAGACTACTGCCATGTCAGGAGAACGATTGATGAAACAGGCACTTGTGATCACATGGCTGGTGACCGTCACGATACTCTCGGTAAAACTTGCGGCTGCGGAGCCTAGCGAGAAGGAAGAGGGGAAGCTCGCTCGGATCATCAAGACCGTTCGGACAAACGAGGAACTATACCGGAACTTGGAAATAACAGTCAAACGGACGGTTGACGAGTCGCGTTGGGGGACTGGTGACAAGACGCCCCATCGCCGCATCGAGGAAACTCGCCACACGGTCCGTCAGGGCGACCTGATTCGCTTTCAAGGCGAGGAACTCCGGACGCTTCCAGCGGGCGAGCAGGTTCGCCACAAACGGGTCTCGTCGTTCGACGGAGAAAAGACCGTCTCGGTCGAATACGGCAACAGCGTCAACATCCATCTGGGCCGCTATGAGGCGTCGCAAGTCGTACCGCCCCACTGCTGGGCAGTCACGCAGTTGGGCGTGAACTTTCCGCTTTCCGTCTTACTCGGCGGGACCGAGGCGATTCACAAGCATCCCAAGTTTCGCAGCCATCGGGTCGAAAGCGGTGCGAGCTACGAATTCGCCAAAGTCGAGTGCCGCTTCGAGGGAGTGGAGGAAGTGGAGGCGATGCCCTGCGTGAAGATTCGCTGCCGTCGTTGGTATCGCTCGAAGGATGAGCCGGTGGTCAGCTACCTTTGGCTCGCTACGGAACGGAACTGCTTGTGCGTGAAGTCCCAAGGGGTGATTCCCAAGCACGACTGGGTCAGCAGCGAGACGGTGGTAAAGAAGTTTCGCCAGCTCGCCCCGGGCGTATGGCTACCCGAGCGCGTCGTCACCGAGGATTGCCCTTATTGGCGCAACCGCGAACGCACCGTACGGCGGCGGGTCACCATCGACTTGGCAGAAGTCGTCGTCGAGCCCACGCATCCCGTTGCCTTCTTCCGGCAAATAGACATCCCCGACGACTTGCCCACCTTCACCGTCGAAGATGGCATACTGAAGGGCAGCCCGATGCGATCGCAAGCCGCCGCGTCGAGCAGCGAGCGGCTGGCGGAGATCGTCGAGGCCGTGCGGGCCGCCGAGAAGCACTATGCCAACATCGAGATCAAAACCACCGAGAAATACCGTCAACTGGCGGAAGGATCGTACGGCCCGACATATGTGGACAATGTTGCGTGGGATGCCAGGCAACGCTCGCTCGTCGTGGGCGGCCGGGCCCTCTTCTCGGAGGAGAAGACTGTCCAACTGGCCGACGCAACGTCGAGACGCACGACGCTTGTCCGGGCCTTCGACGGGCAGTGGACACGGACTCTCGAAGAGTCTGTTCATGACCGCCGTGGCGAGTTAAAATCTCAGTGCCATGCAGAACTCCAGCAGGGCCGGTCGCACAGCCTGATTCCGTTCCGGCCCCACACGGCGGCGATCGAAGATTCATTCGAACATCGCAAGCTATCGGAGATCCTCACCGCGGAAACCGGCACCGGCTTGGATCTCCGGCAACGTCACCCGAAACAGACAATCGAATACCTCGGCACAAAGAAGTGTTGCGGATTCGCGTGCGAAGTGCTTCGGATGACGTCGACGTTTCCGGGCCGCGAGCGGCCATCCACATTGAGAATCGTCTGGTTAGCGAAAGATCGGAACTACATACCCATCCGCAGGGAAGGGTACACGCTTCGTTGGAGTGAGCGGCTCCCCGTCGCCGTAACGTTGGTCGACGATCTGCGCGAAATCGCTCCGGGCGTGTGGTTTCCATTCCACGTGATCACGCACCGTTTCGAGAGTTCTAGTGGCACCGGATTGTCCGAACGACGGCTGATCGTTCGCTGGCGGCAAGAGCATACCGTGGAAAGCGTGGCTCGCGATCCCGAGGTGCCGGCCGATATCTTCACGACGATTAGCGTACCGGCCGGAACGAAGGTATTCGTCTCCGGCGCGGACGGCAAGTCGCTCGACTCGTTTACGCAGCAGGCGACGGGCAACATCTCCATCAGTGCCGACGACTTCGCCGCCATGAAGGCGCGCGCCAACGCCAAGGAAAAGAAAGCCTGCAAACGGTGGCACGATATTGTCGGGTTGCCGGTGATCTACACGATGGATCGGGACGGCTCGAATGTGCAATTGCTTGCCAAGGTGCCCGGCATGAAGTGGCACGGTTCGCCGAACTGGTCGCACGATGGAAAGAAGGTCGCCTTCGACGCCACGCCCATCAAGGCCGGCTGGAATAGTTGCCGCATCTTCGTTGTTGATGTCGAGAATCCCGCCAAGAACACGGCCAAGGAACTGGGCCCCGGCAGTGTGCCCACCTGGTCGCCGGACGACAAGCAAATCGCCTATGTGGGTAAAGGTGAGCACGAGGGTCAATCGAGGTGGGGACTCTACGTGATGAACGCCGACGGCAGCGGGAAGAAATGGTTGGCCGCCGGAGGCTGGCGCCCCAGATGGTCGCCCGACGGTAAGAAGATCGTCCTGTCGGGTCTGAACATCGTGGACGTGAAGAGCAGCGAGGCCACGAGAATCCTGGCAAGCGAGTACGGCGGTATCGATGGAGCCACCTGGTCGCCCGACTCGAAGCGACTGACGTTCATTGGTGCCAACAAGACCGGCAAGCGGGAATTGTGCATCGTGGGCGCGGACGGAGCGAAGAAATCGCTTCGCGTGCTTCTGCAAGCAGACATCGGGGGGATTCCAAGTTGGTCGCCCGACGGCAAGCAGATCGCCTTCTGGCGGAAGGATAAGACCGGAGCCCGCCATCTTCAAGCCCTGGTCAACCCCGACTCGCCCGGCCCACCCAAGCTGGTCGACCTCGAAAAGGCGGGCGTCTGGAATGCCGATCCCGAATGGTCACCCGACGGCAAGAGAGTCGTCTTCTGTAGCGATCGAGATCACCTGGCATCGCAAAATCAACACAAGACCCAAGACCAGGAGGCACCGGCTCCGCAAGTGGTCAAGGAGCAGGCCGCCAAACCGTCGCCAGCCGCAAAACCGGCCGCAAAGCCGGCCGCAAAGCCGGCCCCCGTCGCTGGTGATTGTTGCCGCCAGTCAGCCCATCGACATCGCTCTCGGTCGCGTCGGCCCCGTTGTTGCCGACTTCGACGATGAGGGGGGCGGCATGTCCTCGCTTACGTGGGCGTGCTCTTGGTGCATGATAAAACGTGCCACAACCTGCCCCCAGATGTTCCCTTAGACGCCGGCCCAGGTAGCCACTTGATTGACACACTCGGTGCATAGCTGGTTGGCAAGCTCCCAGTACGGCTCATCAATCCGCGCGATATCCCCCGAAGCGAGATGGTAGATATTGTACTTCAGGCTTCTATTCTGATCTCGCTCAAGATACCGCTCGTCCACAACCCCACGGTTATGGACGTGAACGTTGCGGCGGAGAACCAATTCAATCAAGTGGATGAATCGCTTGTCCCCGGCCCTTTCAATGCACCTCACGCCTAGCGACTCAAGGAGGAATAGGAGGTCTTTCAGGTAGCACTTCTTCAGTTGCTTCTCGGTCATCTGTTCGCGAAAGGCCTCGAAATTTCCCGCATCGCCGATCTCTTGAAGAGTGACCTTTTCCCGTTTGCCGAACTCCCCGATCAGACCAAAGAAATCCTTACGCAGGTTGACTCTCATTAGATCGAAGATGGCAGCATCGAAAGCGGTCATCAGCAGGATGAATCCCTGCCGGAGGACGTTTATCTCGGCGTCCGGCGTCGCAACCCTGGCAGTCAGCCGCAACTCCTCGAACTGTTCCAGGACGTATTGTACACCTCCAAGCCTGCCTCGTGCTTTCACGTCCATTGCCACTTCAATGGCATCATTGATGATACCCTCAATCACTTCCTGCGGGATGTGTTCGTCTTGGTCCTCCAGTTTTCTCGATTCTCGCAAGGCGTACTGGCGGACTTGCTCGATCTCGGGAGGCGGATCATCGGAAAGCTGCTGCATTACCCAGTCGACCCATTCCCCTAGCAGGTTGAGATGCTCAATCTCCTTCTCCATCGGGGTGAAGAGAGGCATCCTTTGCGCAAGCGCATCTTCATGGGTGCGAATGGCTTGAAGGATGTCAGGGGTGGCCGCCTGAATCGAATCCAACAGTGCCACGATTTCCTCTGGCGAGAACGGCTCCTCGATCCGCTCATGCTTCCTTGTGTGCACCTTGGGGAGCCTGTAGCCGTCAAGTGTACGGTTCAACTCCCATATCTGCTGATCGTGTATGGTGGATCTAGCCTGCACGAACTCTACATATTTCTGAATGTAGTCCCGCTCCGTCTCGAAACGACTCTCGATTTCCGCTGCGGTGTGCTCAATCGCCATGTCGGCATCTCCGTGGACCGAAACGCTGCCCGAACGCAGGTAAGCCTCTTATTGTATAGGATTCGCGTCTGGATACGAACCGAACCCTGAAAGGGTTCTACAATGGCCACCGTTTGTACAACCCCTGCAGGGTTGACGCTTGTTCTCATCCGTTACCCAGGGTGGCGCTCCACGGCTACGCCGTTACGCTGACCCTGGGCTAGGATGTCCGACCCCGTTGGGGTCAAATGATTGTGGCTTCGACATCCTTTAGGTTCAGAGCCGCCCTCACCGTTCCGCCTCCGCAATCGGACACTCTGACGAGATCGCTTGCTCGAACGTGACCTTGGGGCGAAAGTTGGGATGGGCTTTGTGCGTTAGGGTCTTGCGGCCCCAGTAGCTGCCGTAGTATTGGGCGTTCGAGTCGATCCAGGTAGTCAGGCGGACCGTCTCGGGTTGGCTGAGGCGAACGTCGTAATGCCCGGCGCGGAGGATCTCCAACAGGCGTGCCATGGTCGAGCCGAGCGACCCCGGCGGCAGGTATTCGGCATTGCCAACCTTGGGCTCGTTCTCATAAATCAACGTGCCGAGCAGGTTGCGGTCTTTGACTGCGTACCAGTTGACGTTCTTGCCCGTGCATTTCGTGCCGATGAGATTTTCGTAAGACAGGCTGAACATATCGGTCGGCAGGCCGCGCAGGTCGAGGTCGGTGTCGTCGTTCTTGTCGTGGTGACAGGAGACGCAGTGGCGTTCGAGGATCGGCTGAACGTCGGCTTCATAGTCCAGGCATCGCCGGCCGGTCTCTTCGCCCGGCTGGGGGCCGGGCATCGACGGTGGTCGGCGAAGCGCCGCCAGGCTCGACGACGATAGGGCCGTCGTGTTGTTCGGCGTCTCGTGGCAGCCGATGCAGGAGCGTATCTCGCCGGGCCGATAGTTTACGTACGTCCGCTCGCGTTGCAGCTCCCTAAACTTTTCGTCGAGCACCTGAACGAAGACGTTCCGGTCGGCCGGCACGTAGTAATGGGCCGAGCCGTCCGCCTCAACCGGCACGATCCCCCATTGCACCTTGAGCCCCAGGTTCGTGGCACTGACCTGCGAATGCTGCTGATGAAAGGTGCGATACTTCCACCCGCGTCGCGCGGCCCAGGGACGCGGCACCTGCTCGTTTATGCGGATGTACTTCACCCGGCCACGCTCGACGCCCGTCAGACCGTGATAGACGTTGGCCACGACGCAAACGGCAAGCGGCACGCCGGCCAATCGCTTCGCGGCAACGCTCGCATCGAGCGGCGAAACGCGCGGCGGCGGTCGGCGACGCGGCCTAAGCGGAATCGGCGTCCAGCAACTGGTCCCCTCCGCGCGGTAGATTTGCCTGTATCTGCCCGGGCCTTCGTATAGATAGATGCCGTAGCCGTCCGGGCGTTTCCACATCTTATGCTTGTCCGGCTGGCAAGCCATGATCAGCGTCCGGGGATCGAGCGGATAAGGATCGGCGAAATGCGGGCCAAAACATTTCGAGTAGCGCGGATCGCCGTCCTTGTTCTCCATCTTCCACGGGTGCTTGAACCAACCTTCCCCGTCGATCTCCGTCTCCGGCGTCATCAGGGTCATTGCCTCGGCCGAGCGAATGTTGCGGTTCGTATCGACCCGGATGATCGTGCCGACACCCGTTTGTGGGCAATGCGGCACGCCGGCCATGACGAACAGGTTCGGCCGGCCCGGCACCTGGCGTCCGTGAACGAGCGAAGGCGGCATGGCGATGTCGTTCCCGTACACTTCCGCCGAAGCCGTCCCATCGATTCCCATGCTCCAGAGACACTTGACGGCCACGTCGCCCTTGTCGACATATTCCCAGCGGGTGTAAAGTATCCGGCCGTCTTCGGTGAGCGTGGGGTTGGCTTCGGAAACGGCCGAGTTCGTCAGCTTCCGCATGTTGCGGCCGTCGGCATCGATCCGATAGAGCACGCTGGCCGTGAATACATCGATCGGATCGCAGAGTATCCCGTGCCGGCAGCGAGTCGAGACAAAGGCGATGCCGCCGTCGGGCAGATAGCAGGGATGCATGTCGTCGGACCAGTGTCCGTAGACGCCGAAATCGACCGGATATTTGTCGGGATACCTGGCCCAATGGTAAGGCTTGTCCTTGAACAGATGATACTTGCGGCTCGTTTCCTTTTCATCGGCGGGCGGAAAGGTCAACTGCCTCAAACCGCTTCCGTCGACCGCGACCTCCCAAAGGTGAAAGCCGCTTTGGTCGTCGGCCTTCCAATCGAAGACGACTCGCTTGGCGTCGAACGAAACGTCGATCCGGCTAATCAGCCCCGTTTTCATCCCCTCGGGCAGGATCGACGTGACGTTGCCGGATTTCAAATCGAGCACACAGAGATCGGTCCCGAAGAACTTGCAGCCGTCGATGAAGTCGGTGTAGTAGTGCGACGACTGGAACGTCGCCCGCTTGACGAAGACCAGCCTGTCGATATCGTACTGCCGCACCAGTTTTGACGCCGGCTTGGGATCAAATTCATCGGCCGCGGCCCGTGAAGCAAAGAAGCCACAAGCGACCAGCAGCATACCCGCGATCAGTTTTCGGCACGTCACGATGAGATGTCCTTTCAATTGCGACGGAAACGGGCTCGACTTTTTGGACTCGGGCGCCCCGCGTGGTACTCCTATTCTACTGGTGGACGACCTACTTCGCAACGATTCCTGTTTAGCCGGCGGGAGAACTGCAAAGTCACAAAATGGGACCGCAGCGCAACCGCCAGCTTCCACTGGCGGCTAAACGGCGGGTGGCACTTCAAGCGCCG
>CAZDHN010000323.1:0-7556 GCA_964505115.1 uncultured Planctomycetaceae bacterium | reverse complement strand
CCGCGCGCCGAGCGACTCTTGCCTGTCGCGGCGAAACCGGGACCAAGCCAACCGCGGAGCAAATACCAACGCGCCCTGTCCGAGCCGCGCGATTAACACCAAAGGAAACAGCCAAGGGCCAAATTGACGCCGCTCGCGCCTGGCAATGTGCCCGGCGTTCCGCAGCGAACTCCAGCGAAAGTACTCTTCATCCAGCCGGTGCGGCGGAACCACGTGATGTACGATTGCCCCGGGTGTGTACCAGGCCTCGATGTTCGCCGCGCGGATGCGCCGGTTCAGGTCGGTGTCTTCACCCGCCTCGCTGAGCGACTCATCGAACCGGCCAATCTGATCAAAGACGTCGCGGCGGATAAGCACGTTGCCCGTGCCGGCCGCCACGTGACGGCTGTACGGGCAGGGCGATTCGGACGGGAGGAATTCTCCCAGCAGGCCGCGGCAAACCGGCGGCAACTCGCGGCGATCCTGTTCCAAGAGCAGCAACTCAACCGCGCCGCCAACAACTCGGGCGTCCCGCCGGCGAGCGGTCGCCAGCAGTTGTTCCAGCCAGTTGGGTTCGGCGATTTGGTCGTCGTCGAAGTAGGCGATCCAGCGCCCTCGGGCGTCGTCGACACCCCGGTTACGAGCACATGCCACCCCTTTGCGTGTTTCACGCACGCCGCGAATCGGAACGTTCGCTCGGGCGGCCGCCTCTTCAATCACCAACCTTGTTTCGTCGGTCGAGCCATTGTCGACCACCAGTATTTCGTAGCGGAAACGGTCGCCGGTCTGCAGCGTGGCGAGGCTCCCCAGCGCGTCGCGCAGCAGTCCGGCCCGATTGTAGGTGCAGACGACGACAGTCACGTCAACGGCGTTCATGATGCGGCAAGCTCCCGTTGTTGCCTGCCCTGGTCCTGGGGCCGAAATGCCAGATGAACGATTCCGCAGCCGACCACGAAGGAGGCGAAGGTTGTCTGCACGAGCCCCGACGAGAGCGCTCCGTCGACCATGCCGTAGACGAGCAGAGCGAACAGGAAGGCGTATCCGGCGGCTTTGGAGCGGGCGAATCGGCGTGCCACGCGGCCAAGTCCGACAAGCACGGTTACCAGGAGCGCGGCGGCCCCGACGAGCCCGATATTCAGGACGGTTTCGATATACGCCGAGTGCGCGAGGTGAACGGCCCATTGCTGATTGGCGGAGATATCGGCGATCCGCTCGGCGCTCCAGAAGGATTGGAATCCGTAACCCAAGAGCGGTCGCTCGCCGGCGTATTCGATCAGTTCGACCCAGAGCGGTATGCGTCCGCTGAGCGAGGCGACCTGCTCCTGGCGACCGAGCAGAACGGCGCCGCCGAGCTTCTGTTCCATTTCAACGCCCATTAGTCCGCCCACGAGCACGAGCGTGCAGAAGGCCCAGGCTGTTCCGACCGTGGCAAGAACCCTTGCGCGAGTTGGTGCTTTGAGCCAGCCGAGCACGCACAACGCGGTTATCAGCGCGGCGAAGCCGGTTCTGGATCTAGTCAACAGAACGCAGGCAAAGGCAGCCACGGCGAGGGTCAGGAGGAGAGCCTTGCCGCGTTTGGCGTCGCCGGCCATGGCAACGGCCGCCAGGCAAAGCAGCCCGCAATAGCCGGCCTGCGTGTTCGGATGCACGGTGCCCGAGAAGCGGTATCCGGCGGCCCAGGGCCGAAAGGTGCCGAGCTTCAGTTCCGCCAGGATCCCGATTGCCACGTAGGCGGTCGGCACGATTAGCACGGCCGCGCAGAGTTGGCGAGCCGAGAGCTGTCGGGCGATACCCAACGCGCCGAGAAAACAGAAGCCCAGCACCACCAGCCGCCTGACGGTAAGCGCTGGATCGCTCGACCAGAGCAGGCTTGCAAGACAGATCGCCAGGACCGCCAGCACGAGCAGTGCCAACGGATCGCGTGCCGAAAGCCGCGGTCCGGCATTTCGCAGAAGGAACAGCACCCCTAACATCGCAATTGCGGAGAAGGCCATTCGTCGCAGGGAATTTCCGCCGGCGACGGCCTGTTCCAGCGTCTCGGCCGAAAAGGTGAACTCTTCCTGCAACGACCGATTTAGATTCTGCTCCGTGAGGAAGAAACCCAGCCCGACAACGGCAATCGCCAACCAGAAGATCGGCGAGCCGATTGTTGTTTCTTTCGGGTTGTCGGTCGGTTGGATCATGGCATCACTTTTGCCGCTGCACTGGGGACTGGTCCATTTTTCGGTCAGTTGATTGTCCATTTGGCTGGAATTGCAGGCCGAAAACATGGACCTGTCCCCTTCCGTGGCGCGAAGGGGACAGTCCCCCGTGAACGGTCACGAATTCGGTTCATCGCATTACGGCTGAATTCTTGCGAATCCAGCTACGGAAAAATCACTTCCGGCTGGTCTCCTAAGCGGATGACTTTGGTTGCTTGAAACAGGACCAGGCATCGCACGACCGCGCCAGCCGCGGTACCGGTGGTGGCGGCGATGGCCGCGCCGAGCACACCCAACGGATAGACGGTGCAAAACGCGACGGCGAGCATCACGGTCGACATGCAGATGTCGGCTATGCAGTTTGCCCGGGGCTGTTCGATGGCCAACAAACCGTTGCTGGCCGTGGCCCCCATGCTGCCGGCCAACATGCTAAAGGCGAGCAGTGTCATGATTATGCCGCAGCCGGCGTACTCGCTGCCGTAAACGAAGACGGCCAACCAGTCGCCAGTCGCCAGTACGACGAGGAAGAACGCGCCGAGGCCGACGGCAAAGATCAATGCCGTCTTGCGGAGCACCTGGCGGAGCCCGTCCAGGCCGTCGGCGGCATAAGCATGCGCCGCCCGGGGCATGAGAAAATTACACACGCCGTTGACGAACATATTCGACAGACCGACCAGCGTGTAACAAGCCGCCAACACACCGGTGGCTGCTTCGCCGTGAGCCAGGGCCAGAATCCAGGGTAGCGTATAGGGGGCGAGCGAACCGGCAAGTTGACCGGCCAGGGTCCAGCGGCCGAACGCCCAGTTGTGAATCCAGTCGGCGGCGAATCGGCGGCGGACGAAGCGTAGCGGCTGCTTTTTTGCAAAGAACCATCCCAGGCAGGCGATTGCGCAGGCCCCGCCTATCACGCAATAGACCCAGGCAACGGAAAGCAGCCCCAAGTATGCCAGCAGGATCAGGCCGCCTATCTGCAACAGGGCGACGGTTATGTCAATTGCGATCGCCGTGTAAACTCTAAGATGGGCGAAGGCAAAACGGCGGATGAATTCGCGGAGCAGAATGAAGGGCGCGGCACCCAGCAGAACCCAGACGGCCGCCGTCAGGCCGGGCGAGCCCAGACCGGTCGAGAGCGTCAGCGCAACACCCAAGAGGCAGGCAACGGCAATCACCAATATCACCAATTGGTGCATGAATGTGCTTCCCGCGTACGAGGCGAGCGATTTGCCCCCGCGGCGGTTGCAGTAGATCATGTAGGGCGCGGAGATGACCTGATCTTGAATGCCGCGCACGAAGAGCACCATCGTCAAGGCCAGGTAGTATGCCCCGAGCGATTCCCGCGAGCACATCCGCCCGATGATTACGCTGGTTGCGAAATTCGTGGCTCCCACGACGGCCTGGTCGAAGACCGAAATGGCGCTGCGGTGAAGATCGGAATCGAACACCACGGCCACGAACCGTCGTGCCGCGCGCGCCGGCTTACGGGGTGCCGGCTCCCGGACTTCCTGTTCATCGCGAATTTGATCCAGCGAAGTGCTCATCCGCCTACCCCCTTTTGCCCGACATGCAACCGCTGCTCCTCTCGGTGGCCCTGCTCGGCATTTTCACTCTTGCCGCCCGCGCCGAACGACTGCTTCAGTCGGCGCCATGCGTCACCGCCCCGGCGATACCAGCCGTCAAGTTTGGCGGCCAGCGTGGCTCCGGTATCGCTGGGCACGACGGTGAAGCGCCCCCACTGCAACGGATCGCTCCGAGGGCCGACCGGCTCCCATTCGCAGGTCAGCGCGCAGGGCACGCCCACCGCTCGGGCAGCCTCGGTCAAATCGTCGCCGGCAAACCCGAGACTCCGGACGCCAAAGGGAAAGGCGAACGGTACGTTTTCCAGTCCAAACCGCGAACGCAACACATCGAGCGATTCGAGCAGGTCGCGACGAAAGACACCGGGGAGTCCACGGAAGTCGGCATGTGTATGAGTGTGCGAGCCGAGCTCGATCAGGCCGTCGTCGAGCATTTCGGCACATTGGCCGGTGGAAAGCGGGCGCCAACTGGAAGCAGGTGCCCGATCCGATCCGGTTGCCGGCCAGTCGTCGAACGGAAAAGGCCGATCGCCGTCCAAGTATGCCGTGGCCAGAAAGACGGTCGCCGGAACTCGCAGTTCCTTCAGAATCGGCCAGGCGTTGAGGTATACGTTCTCGTAGCCGTCGTCGAATGTCACCACGAACGTCTTGTCGGGAACCGGCCGGTTCCGACGCCGGCACTCGATGACCTCGCCAAGCGGCCGCGGGCGATAGCCGCGCCGCAAGAGCCCCTCAAGCTGCGATCGGAAACGGGCCGGCGTTACGTTCCACGTCGGTTGGGATAGTCCCGGTGGTCGAGCCACGATTCGGTGGTAGGTTAGGATGCCGAACGTACCGTTGCTTCGACCGCCAATCACACTGTGCAGCGGTGGCGCGACCAGGGCAATCAGCCATCGCTTGAACTCACCCATTCTGTCCACGCAACCAGGATTCATCTTACTGCCTCGCCAAAGTGGAGGTGTCGTCCAAGCCGCGATCGTAAACGGCGGCCGTCTCGACGGCCCAATTCCAACCAACCCTTGCTTCCAACCCCTTGCCCGGACAGCAGGCGAAAGCCAGCAATAATACACGCGGACGCCGGTGCTGATGGTCGTCGGTCGATCGCAGCCGCCGCCGGAAGATTTTCGCCAACCGCACAATCGTGTCGCGTCCGAGCGCTTTGCTTCCGCCGGGGAACCGGGCTTCGCCCTCGATCATTGGCTATGCAAGGGTCAATAAATGGCAGCTTGGCGAACAGCATGGTTGTGAGAAACTTTGCGTCGGCGTAACTGGTGATGAACGTTTACAATGTGCGGTACAGCCAATCCGGTACGTGTTCTTGTCGCTTGTTCAACACCACCCCGAGTAGTTGCGCGCCCGCCTGAGTCAGTAGTTCCTTCGTTCGCTGGGCCACTTCCCAACGAATCCGTTCGGCCTCGATAACCAGCAGAACGCCGTCCAGCAATCCAACCGGCGGAATCGCCCCGTGTGAACTGGCGGCCGACGGCATGTCCAGCACGACCAGATCGTGATTCCGCGTAAGCGTGTTGATCAACCGACCGAAGCTGGCGGAGTCGGGTGTTGCGTTCCGATTGTCGCCGGCACCTCCCGCCGCAAGGACCTTAAGATTCGGCATGCCCGATTCCTGAACCGCGTCGGCCAACTGGTCGCCGTCCATCAGTATCTCAACCCACCCCGGCGCGGCTTTTACGCCGAAGTTTCTCTCGACAGACGGCTTGGCCGGATTGCAGTCGACCAGCAGCACGCGGCGGTCACCCACCCCGGCTGCCGCAATTGCCAGATGGGCGGCAACGGTGCTTACACCCTCGCCGTCGTGGCAACTCGTGATTCCCAATGTGCCAAGCGGCCGCGAACGCTCGCCGAGCGGCCAGTGGAGCCGATCCAAGAGGGCGCGGCAGTGTTCGGTCAGGCTGTTGAAGTCGTTGCGGAGTCGCTTGGGCTTGATCGGCCCGACTCGATTCGGTGCGTGCGTAATCATTTGTCAGTTTCTCCCGTCCAACACCAGTTGCCGGGCTCTTATGCGGGGAATCGATACCAATGTGGGTAGGCCAAGTTTCGTCTCGATGTCTTCCGGGGTTTCCAGCGAGTGGTCGAGATACTCCAGCAGCAGTGCCAGTCCCAGCCCGCCCAACACGCCGACCAGTAACCCCAGTGCGAGGTTAACGCGACGACGCGGACTGACCGGCTTCGTCTCGTAAGTGGCCGGTTGCACCACGCTGATATTGGATATCTTGCCCAGTTCCAAGGCATGATCGATTCGCGACTGTTCCAAGCTGGTCGAGTAGCGGCGATAGTCGCCGTCGTACAGTTGTATTTCACGCTGGAGCTTGGCGATTCGCAATTCGTTGGCGTTGAGTATTTTGATCGCCTGCCTGGCGTCGGCTAGTTGCGAGCGAAGGGCTTCCGCGCTCGACTCGGCCGCCTTGAGTGCCGCCCCCTCGACGACCAACACCAGCCGCGCCTCTTGCTCCGCCTTGCTCGGCCCGCTGGTTATCTGCTTCCGCACGCGCTCTTCCCCACCGAACACCTCCCGGGCGGCCGCCGTCTGACGGCGTATCGCCTGAACCTTCGGATGCGCCTCGGTCAGCTTCGAAAGCAGTTCCTGCTCCTTCAACTGAAGCCTGTACAACTCCTCCCGCATCCCGTCGGCCGCTTCGTTCGCAAAGCCCGTCGTCTGTGTGTCAATCCGGTTCTTGGGCAGGATTTCCAACTGCTTGCGCAGGGCTCCGACCTTCGCTTTCGACCCGGATATGGCGGCGGCCGTGGTCGATAGCTCGTCTTCCAGTCGGCCAATCCGACTCACTGCGATCTCTCGTTGGCTGCCCGGCGATATTAAGCCGGTTTCGTTCTCCAACTCGCTCAGTTCCTCTTCCCGCCGGGTTAGTTCCTTTTTCAGGCGGGCAGTCTGCTCGGTCAGGAAGTCGTGTGCTCCGGACGTGCGATTCAGGCGAATATGCTCGTCGAGAAAGAACTCGATGAGCTTGGTTACCACGATCTGCGCTAACTCGGGACTTTGGCCTTCGTAGGTGACGAGGATAACGTTGGTCTTTCTGACCCGATCGACGCCCAGCTTCTTCATCAACTTTCTGACCGCCAGAATCCTGGCATCGGGTCCCGGCTCACTGCTGCTGCCCAGCACGACGCCCGGTCCAACGGCATCCGTCACCTTCTCGGCAAGCAGGCGGCCTCGCAGTATCTCGACGACCGAATTGATCTCGCTATCTCGCGATTGCGGAATGGCAAGGACCGCGTTTTGCCCTAGCGTGGTCGTGGGATCCAGCGTGGCGTTCTCCCGGCCGAGCCGCACGAAGAGCTTTCCCTCCGACCGGTAGGTTCGGGGAACGAGAAACGTGATCGCGGTGACCGGCACCATCACTGCCAGGAAGAACGAAAACGTCTTCCACTTGTGCCGAAACACGGCCCGATAGAGGTCACGCAAGGTGAATTCCGATTGTGTGTTGCGAATCATGCCCGCCAACCTTTGCCATATCCGGGGCTCCCGCGATAAGCTGCATAACGCAGTAGGGGCCCGCAAATAACGGTGATGTGAACATGGCGAGTATAGTCAAGATAGGCAATTTCAGCAACGGAAAAACCACGACTTGCGGTGGCAACTGAAGCACCACCCATCGAGTCGCCTTGCCCGCGGCCGCCCAACCGATAACACCGTCATGAGCCGTGCAATCGGCGCCCTACAAAACCACCAACCGGAAGCAATTTGCCGTAGCTGGATTTGCGGGAATTTTCGTTCATCCGGTTGAAGCGTAGCTGGGCCACGGGATTGCCAACATTAGGGTGCGTT
>CAZDHN010000322.1:0-7568 GCA_964505115.1 uncultured Planctomycetaceae bacterium | reverse complement strand
TAGTGCCGTGGTAAAACATGGTAGCGAAGGAGCAAGGGAACGATACCTGGGGAAGGCCATTATCGACAGCGGCGAAATACTACTCACTAAGAAAGGAACTGTTCACGCCCTGCCCCGAGGCGGAACCGTTTCCCAACTGGGATCGCGATCTGGGCGCCGCCCGGAAATATCTGCCCGGAATGGACAGACGGTATGCCAATGACCCATCGCTGCGCATTCCCTGAGACGACTGGCACGCCGCGCGGCATCGTACTCCAGGCGGCTCGCGGTTTATCGACTTTTTTCCTTGAAATTAGCCTCGCGATTTGGTATGTTCGTTTGTATGGGGGTAGTATGCCCAGGCTGTTTGATTGCTTGATAATTCGTCTCGCGCCCGTAGTTGGATTCGCCAGAATTCAGCCCGCACCGTCTGAATTCTTGCGAGTTCAGCTACCCCCGCGGGTTGGATAGCACTTTCCGCCCGCGGCCGCGATGAGTACGCCCGGGAATATCTACTTCTCGGCCATCGATTCTTCGTAGAACCGTATCAGCCGGGTAAGGTTGCAGTGGGCGTAGGGCTCGTCGCAGGCGGGGGTGCTTCGGCCGGCGTCGGCGAACCAGATGTCGAGCGTCTCGGGCGCGAACACGGCGTCGTGCAGGTTCGATCGCATGGAGACCGGCCGCTTGATGATCTCGATCATCGCCCGAGCGTCGATCTTGCCGTATTGCTCGTGCAGTCGGCGGCTGAGAACCTTCGCCCTATCGTCGCCCGACATTAGCACGGTATCCTCGGGAACGGTCGGTAGCAGCGGATGCTGTTGCCCCGGCTTCAGCACCAGAAGCTCGTCGGGCGTGGCGTGGATGGCCGCCATGGCACGCGATTTGTCGCTAATGACGTAGTAATACTCGCATGTTCGGGGCGAATCGCGAAGTATCTTCAAGGCTTCTTTCACGGTCGACGCTCGCTCCATTATGTCTCGCAGCAGGAAGCTCATGGGCAGGCCGTCCCAATCGCCCTCGCCCCGGCCACCCATCTCGCCGATGGCCAGCCCCTTCTCGTTCATGGCCGTTACCGTGCCGATGAAGCCGGCGTAACTCTGGCTAGCCAGCGATTGCGACCGTCGGGCATGAAGACGATCAGTGCCGCGGCGCCTTGCAGGTTGATGTCGCGCATGTAATCCAACACGCGGGCGTGAACCACGCTGCCGTCGGCGCTTGCCTTGCCGCGCACGGCGACGCCGCTGCAATGAAACCGCTCGGGAAACAGGTTGGCCAGCCGGCCCTCTTGCACCGTTACACCGGCCGCCAGGGAGAGCGCGTCGCACTCCTCCAGGAACCGCTTGGGGATATGCGGTAGAGTGCGCCGCTGAATCTCGCCCATCCGGTCAAGGAACCACTTGCCCGACTGGATGCTGTCGGCACCGCCCACCACGTAGAGAACCCGTTCCACCAGCAGCCGAGCCTTCTTTTTCAGCAGCGTTCCGTGGGCGGATCCCATCTGCCCGGGCGTTCCAGAAACCAGCAGGATCGTCTTGCCCTGCGATTGGCACAGCAACCCGTGTCCGGCCGGGTCCCGAGCGAGTATCCTTATCGGCTTCGGCTGCTCGGCGCAGATGGCCGCTCGGCCGAGAATCGTTACCGCCAGAAGACAGACGACTGCAAGAGTTCGGGTATGCTTCACCGCACGTGCTCCAGGGCAAAGTTAAACGTGGCTGAAAAGATCTTATCCAGGCAGGCCGCTTCCACTTCCTGGCGGGGCCGGTCCGGAGGTGGCTCGAACAAGGCGTTGTTGGCGATCGTGTTCATCGCCCAGGCGCGGAATTCGACCGAGCCGGCGGCCTGCTTGAAATCGAACGTCAGGCTCCGCGGAGTGGTTCCGTCATCCTGGAAGAGCAAGCGAACGGTGCCCTTATTTTTCTTATCCTTGACTTCTATCCGCAGCGCCGGGGCCCGGTCGACGGCCGCGTCGTCGCTGACGCTGATCAACTGATCGAGAATCGAGGGCGTCAGCGCAACAGCACCCAGCGCGCCGACGGCCATCCGCAGCTTTAGCATGTGGGCCGGATCAACCGTCGCCAGGGGATTGCTCGGCCGGTTGTCGTGGTCCTTCACACCGACGAAGACCATCTCCTTGGTCGAGGCAATCCAGGGATAGTTGCACTGGCCCAAGGCCACATCGCCGACATGGGGAACGCGAGCTTCCAGCCGGAACTGGTAGTCCGAACCGCGAATGTAACGTAATCGTGACTTGAACGTCTCGCCGCCGGTGATCGATACCGAAATGTCGAGATCGGCAAAGTGGCATTTGCCCGCCTTGGGTGGCGATGTCAACAGAACGGACAACTGCCGCACGAAGCCGACAACCCGTTGCATGGGGCTCTGCTGGGCATCTTGGTTGCTCGACGCGGGCGGCCCGTCCCCGTTCCCTGCGACCGTGGCCCCCTTGGGCATGTCCAGCTCGAAGAATCGGGCGGTTGTTTCCATTACTCGGGGTAACGCAGCCATGGCCGTATAGTGCCCCAGCCCTTCAAGCCACATCACCTTGTCGGAAATACCCAGCGCGGCCGCCAGCTTCTCGGTGCATGGTGGAGGGACGACGTTGTCCTCGGTGGCGTTGATCATCAACACCCGGCCGGCCCGGGCGCGGTCGCGAAGCTTATCCGCCCGACCGAGAGGGTCGATTGCCTTGATTGTCCGCCGCATTTCGGCCAACTCGGCGGCCGAGAGGGTCTTGATCAGCTTGCTGAGGTCCTTCGTTTCGCGGGCGTGGTGGATAATCGTCGGCAAGTCGCCACCCGCCAGTATCAGCACGGCTCGCTGGAGCCGGGGTTCGGCCTCGGCGGCCGAAGCGCCCATTAGGCCGCCCAGGCTTATGCCGGTGATTCCGATCAGCTTCGGATCGACTTCCTCGCGCGAGGCCAGCAGGTCGACCGTTCGACGCACGTCCTCGATCCCCTGCGGAAAGGAGTCGAGCAGGAGCCGGGGCTTGTCGAGCAATGCCCTGGGGCCACCGGGCAGGCCACGCTCGCTGTAGTAGGGGAGCTTGAACATTATGGCCGGGATGCCGCGCGAGGCCAGCAGCGAGCAGGTCATGTGTACCAACTCGTAGTTGCCCGCCAGTATGTGCAGGCAGATAACCGCCGGCCGTCGCGGCTCGCCCGGCTTGATGCCCTTGGGGATGTAGTAGTCGGCTGGAATCGTGTTGTTCTGCTTGACCGGCGTGACGACGGGCGAGGGATATGTTAGCCGGTAGACCCGATAGTGGTCGTTCTCCGAGAGCGGCTTCATTCGATAGCTGAAGGGGCTGTCGTTATAGGTTTGCGAAACGGAGACGACCTGCTCGGTTTCCTCCGCGGCACGAACCGCGGCCGATTGCGTCAGGAGGAGAGCCCCTGGAAGGAGAGACACGAGAAGCAGCGTTGCGAAAGCCGGCCGGAGAAGCATGGTCATGTTTGGTCTCGGCGTCTGCGTGATTATGTTCAACTGGAAAAGCGAGTGGTATCCGACCACCGTTCGTCACGGTCGAAAGCGATCCACGGTCTACATTATATCTATATACGGTCCGGCGGAAAGTCTCCCCTCTCCCAAAGCAGGAGGGGACCGCGAGCGACGGTCGCCTTATGGCCCCCGGTGCTGCGTGGCGGGCCATTACCGGGCCCATTTGGGGAGATTCTTGTCAACTTTGGCCTGGAACTGAATCCGGGAATCGGCAACAATATGGTAATTCGATGCGGTATTGGCGGCACGATGCCAATCCAATTGTGCTTGGGCAAGGAAGGCGAGCGAGCGCGGCAATGGTCGAAAGTGCTTCGATGGATTCGGAATCGCTGGACGTTGAACGCAGGGCGGACGGGGCGCTGCTGGTACGCGTCAGTTCACGTGATTCGGCCGGCCAACAACTGCCCGACGCCGTATTCACCTTCCGCCGCGGCGACCCCCAGTACGATTACTGGGAAGGGAAACTCAACAATCCCAAGGGTTGTTAGAGAAGCACGCGGGTTGTGCTTTAATAGTCTGTCACAGCTAAAGTACTGGGTGCCACTGCTGGCTTGTCCAGCAGTGTGAAGTGCAATTGCCGCTAAGACACTGCTGGGCAAGCCAGCAGTGGCACCCTGTAACCACCCATCAAACAGGATATGACAGACTGCTAGCCCGGCGACTGCTAGCCCATCTGCCATTGGCGCTGCGCTTCAAAGGCGACGACGGCCACGCTGACCGAGAGGTTCAGGCTTCGGGCGTCGGGGCGGATGGGGATTCGCAGGCAACGGTCGGCGTTGGCATCCAGCATCGAACGCCGCAGCCCTTGCGACTCGCTGCCGAAGACCAGCACGTCGCCCTTCTCGAACGCCGCTTCCGTGTAGCCGGCTTGGGCTGTTTTGGAGAAATACCAAAACGGCCGCCGCGGCAACCGTTCGATCAGGCGATCCCAGTCATCGACTGCTTCCCACTCCAGATGCTTCCAGTAGTCGAGCCCCGCCCGGCGCAACTGCTTATCGTTCAATTGAAAACCCAACGGCCGAACCAGCCACAACTTGGCCCCGACGGCAACGCAGGTTCGTCCCACGCTGCCGGTGTTGTAAGGAATCTCGGGTTCAAATAGCACTATATGAAAGGCTGGTTCGTACATGGTGGCTAGGGGTCAGGGGTCAGGGATTAGGGATTAGGGATTAGGGACGAAAGTAAGGGGCGGGGGAGGGTCTTCCCCACGCCGCTTGTCTCTGACCCCTGGTCCCTGACCCCTAGCTCGTCGTTCGGCATGCTCAACGCTGTCCCCATCCGCAATTCCTGATACAATGAAATCAAGCGTTTGGCGGTAGACGATAAACCATCGGGAGCAGTTGGGCATGAGACGCGCACGGATATATCTCTTATCGATGGTGACGGTTTTCGCCTGCCTTGGCAACCCCGTCGGGGCAGACGAAGGCAATTCGAGCCTTACGCGCAAGCAGCGTCGCGAGGCGAGCGAGGCCGTAACCCATTTCCGCCGCGCCCGAGGCAACCCGGAAAAACAAGCCCGCGTCGTCCGCGAAGCGATTGCGGCCGGCCCGCACGCAGCCTCGGCTCTGGTCGAAATCATCGGCAAGCAGGCTCGGCCACAATTGGACCGATACCGCGAAAGTTTCCGCCGGGCGGCGTCCGACTTGGCCGCCAAGCAAGCGGGCGAGGCCGATCCGGCCGAAATCGCTAAACTTCGCCAAACAGTGTTAAGTCTGCAAAAGGACCCCGACCTGACCGAGGAAATGATTGTCGAACAAGGCGACCCGGCCATGCGGCGACTGGCCGAGATCTTCCTGGTCAATCGGATGGAAGTGTTGGGCGGTTCCCGAAAACTGCAAGCCGAGCGGCGGAAGTTGCAGCTCGTGGGCGGACCGTGGGAGCAACTGGCTCTGTATCTCTACAATCTGATGCCCGAAGAGAACATGCCGGAAAAGGCGCCCAGCTTCGAGCGCTACCTTGCCGGGGAAGAGGAACTGGCGGTCGGGCTGGCCGCGCCCATGGACAACGCCACGCGCTCGGTCCTTGCAGCCAACGCGGCACTGGCCGCCAAGCTCGATCCGGAAGAATTCCGCGCGATCCTGGCCCTGAATCTGACGCGAAACCTGCTCGGCCTGACCGCCTGCGTAATCGATCTGAAACTATGCGCCACCGCGCGCGACCACTCGGCCGACATGAAGAAGCTGAAATTCTTCGCGCACGAGTCGCCCGTGGAGGGGAAGAAAACGCCCTGGGATCGGGCCAAACGCTTCGGTGCGTCGGCGTCGGCCGAGAACATCGCGATGGGATACCAGGACGGTCGAGCGGCCAACTTGGGATGGTTCCACAGCCCCGGCCATCACGTCAACATGCTGGACAATCACACCCGCGTTGGCATGGGCCGCGTCGACACCCACTATACCGAACTCTTTGGGCGGTAGTGGGTAGTTGGTAGTGGATAGTTGGTAGTGGATAGTGGATAGTTGGTAGTGGATAGTGGATAGTGGGTAGTGGATAGTGGGTAGTGGGTAGTGGGTAGTGAGTTAGCCGTCATCGACTACACACTATCAACTACATACTATCAACTACTTCCTACCCCGGCGTGTCGAGATACGGATCCTGGCCCATCTGACGCTGCATCTTTTTGCGCTCCTTCTCGAAGTACATCATCGTCCGACGGTCGCGGAAGTGACGGCGTTCCACTTTCCTCTGAGCTTTGCGAAATAGGCTGGCTAAACTCTCGCGGGATTCCTCCAGCTCCTCGCCAATCGCCTTGAGTTTCTTCGACTTCTTCGGTCCCAATCCGGCCAGCAGAAGATCGTCGTCCAGCGAGATGTATTGGCGGAACGTGCCCGGGTCGCCCTGTCGTCCGCAGCGGCCGATGAGTTGCCGATCGATTCGGGCCGAATCGTGCATCTCGGTGCAAATCACGTGCAGTCCACCCATCTCGAACACGCCCTCGCCCAGCTTGATGTCGGTTCCGCGGCCGGCCATGTTGGTCGAGACGGTCACCTTGCCGCGCAGTCCCGCTCGACCGACGATGTCGGCCTCCTCGGCGATGTGGTTGGCGTTGAGTGTCTTATGCTCGATCTTCCTCTCGACGAGAAGCCGCGAGAGATGTTCCGATTTGTCGATCAAGCGGGTTCCGATCAGCACGGGCCGGCCTTCGGCGTGCAGCCGGCAGACTTCTTCCACCACTGCCGCCCATTTTACGTCGGCGGTGCCGAACACGGCGTCGGGTAGCCGTTGGCGGATGACGGGCCGGTTGGTCGGCACGGGGATGACATGGCAGCGGTAAATCTTCCGCAACTCGCGGGCCGACGCGGCCGCCGTGCCGGTCATGCCGGCCAGCTTGCCGTAGCGGAGGAAGAAATCCTGCACCGTAACTCGGGCGGCCTGGCCCGTGGCAACGGTTATCTCCACATCCTCCTTGGCTTCGACCGCCTGGTGGATTCCGTCACGCCACTTGCGCCCTTCACCCAGCCGGCCGGTGAACTCGTCGACGATGACCACCTCGCCGTCGCGGACCACGAACTGACGATCCAGCGCGTACTCCCGTTCGACGATGATCGCGCGTTCCACGTAGCGGTAGATGTTGACCATGCCCACCGCGTCCATGGCCTCGGGCTTGGCTAGCGAACGGACCTTCAAGCGCCCCTGCCGGGTGAGTTCGGCCGTCTTCTTGTCGTGGTCGTATTCGTAGTCATCGTCCTCGATGAATTCGCCGGTTATCGAGGCGCTCCATTTGTAGCACTCTACCTCCAGCTTCTCCTCCTCGGTCGGCAGCGCGCTGATGATAAGCGGGGTGCGTGCCTCGTCGATGAGGATACTATCGGCTTCGTCGACCAGGGCGAAGAACGGTTCGCGCTGAACGGGTTGCTCGCCGCCGCCGCCCTTCTGCTGCCCCAGCATTCCACCCAGCAGGTCGTTCTGACCGTCCTGAATCCGCCGCAGCAGCAACCGATCGCGAAGGAAGTCGAACCCGAACTCCTTGGCCGTGCCGTAGGTGACGTCGCAGGCGTAGGCCTTCCGCCGCTGGTTCTGCGGCATTTGCGTTTTGATGACGCCCACGGTCAGTCCAAGCGCCTTGTAGACGGGGGTCATCCATTCGGCGT
>CAZDHN010000321.1:0-7582 GCA_964505115.1 uncultured Planctomycetaceae bacterium | reverse complement strand
ATCCGTGTTTCATCCGTGGCTCGGTTTCATCGTCCCCGTGGAAACAATCAGCCGTTACCGGGTATGTTAATTCTTGCGAGTTGCCTAAGAACCAAGCGATCTTAGCATCCTCGACAATTTACCCCGCCGCTTTCCCATTTTTCCCTTTTTCCCTTTTCCCTCCTTCCCCTTCCACCTGGAAAAGGCTCGACGTGCGGCTGGCTCCCCACTTGGCTGCCCCAGTGGAAACAAGGTTTGCGAACAAGAACAACACCATCGCCTCTCGTGCCGAGCATGCCGTTTTGATGCTCACATGGCAAACATTTCAACCAGGGCGTCCAGGAGGCGTTGTGCCGTGTTCGATCGCATGGTGCTGATACGCTTGATGAGCCGACGCTTGTCGATGGTCCGAATCTGGTCAATTGCGGCCACGCCCGCCTTGCCTTGGACCTTTGTGGCAATTCTAAACGGAAAAGCGCGCCCAGTAGTCAGCGGAACAACCACCACGGTTTGGAGATGGGCGTTGAGTTCGTCGGGTGAAACGATCACCGCCGGACGGGTCTTGCGGATTTCACTGCCGATAGTCGGGTCGAGGTTGACCAACCAGACTTCAAAACGCTTCATGACCATGCACCGTCAAAATCGCCCACGGTCGCGTCCCAATCACCAAGCTGGTCTTCACCCGCTTTACGACAAGCCGCCGCCGCCAGGTCCCAATTCTCGCGGGGCCGCGCCGTGGAACGAATGATTACGGCGTCGCCCGACACTTCGATATCCAGCTTGTCGCCGAGGCCTGCCTGCTCGATGACGGCCTTTGGCAGCCGGACGCCTTTCGAGTTGCCGATGTCAATCAAGTTCGCTCGCATGGCCATGCCTCATTTGATCGGGTAACGTAATTACATTGTAGTTCCCGGCAGGGAATGAGTCAACACCCGCTTCTTTGGGCGGGCGGCTATGTACGTCCATGCAGCGACTGCCGTGCTCGGTCGAGCCAGTCGTCGGAGGGTGGGGCGTAGGGGCGGAATTTTTCCATCCGGCCTTGACCCTCGTTGTAGAGGATGGCCCGATGCACGCCCAGTCGAGCGGCGGCCGGCGAATCGATCAGGTTGCTCGAGTCGGTGGCGTTCATCTGGAAGAGGACCCGCATCTCGATGTCGCGAAGCCCTTGCCGATCCAACCAGCGGCTGGCGTTGTTGTAGGTGTCGCACCAGAGCAGCGCATGGATGCCCAGCGCGGGCCCGTCGCGGATGATCTCGGCCAGTTGGTCGGCAGGGCTGGCCGGCTTGTCTTCATCGGGTCGCGAGAAACCGAAATCGTCCTCGGCCCTGCGAAGATCGCGGAAGCGGCTGAGGTTGTAGATGAACAGGTAGATGGGCGGATCGTCTTCCCGGCCCGACTGCTCCCGACGCGCGAACTCCTCGGCCAACTCCGACATCAACTTGGGCATTTTGCGCGGTAGTGCCACATCGACCGGATGCGGGACCACCGACTCCAGGCGTTTCCAGAAGCCGGCTTCCGGAGCGTCGGGGCGCGTGCCGTCGAGGATGTAGAATCGGGTGCCGGGCGCGTCGCTCTTCGGGTCGGGCGGCGCGTGTTGGGCGGCCAGGCTAACCAGCGAAGTGGCCAGCACGCCCAGGGCGGCCTCCTCGCGCTGACCCACCAGGAGCAAGTTGGCCCCGCCGTGCCGGGAGAATTCGACGAACGTGGGGTCCTTGATGGCGACCGCCGCGCCCAGCCAGGCCTTGCCCGCCGCGACCGACTCGGGCCAGGACGGCGCGTCGAGCAACTCCTCGAGTTTGTGATTGCCGCGCGGATCGGCCGGTACGTTGCCTTCAAAAATGATCGGCACGGCGGTCGTCACCTGGCGCTCGTCGGCCAGTTTGCGAACCTCTTCCAGGCAGGCCTCGCGCTCGTTGTCGGGCAGCCAGACCACTTGGAACGGATGGTTGCCCTCGTACAGGCCGTTGGCGTCGTTGTAGATTGCCTCGCCGGGTCGGGTGAGCAGTCGGGCGGCCGTGTTCTCTTCGCTCAGGATAAGGTGTGCGTCCGATTCGCTGCATTGCAGGGCGATGCGAACCGCCATCTGCCCGATGGTCGCCCGAGGAAGCGAATAGGCCCCGGCCAGCGTTTGCGAGCCCAACAGCACGTGGATCCCAAACGCGCGGCCTTGCCGAACGAGCCGGTCCAGCAGCAGCGCGGCGTTTTGGGCGATGCGGTCGTCCTCGACGAACAGTTCCTGGAACTCGTCGATAATCAGGAGGATTCGCGGCAGTACGACCTCGGGCCGTGCCTGGCGGAAACCGTCCAAGCCCTGCACGCCCTGTTTGCGGAACATGTCGCCGCGGGTTTTCAGCTCGCTATCGAGCCGCTCCAGCACGCTAAGGCCGAACTCCCGTTCGCTTTCGATGGCAATTACCCGGGCGTGAGCCAACGAGTGGGTGGCGTAGGCCTTGAACTCGACGCCCTTCTTGAAGTCGACCAGATAGAGTTCAACCTGATCGGGACTGTAACGCAGCGCGACGTTGGTTATCAGTGCATGAAGCAGCGTGGACTTGCCGGACCCCGTCTTCCCGGCGATCAGCACGTGCTGGGAAGTACCCTTGCCGAGCCGGAGGTTTTGCAGCTTCATCGCGCCGGCACGTCCCAAGGGCACGTCGATGCCCGAACTGCTGTCGCTGGTCCAGCGCTCCGACACACCGGGCGCCACGCACTGGAAGGGCACTTCCACGCGGTCGGCATCTTTGAGGCTGTGCCCCACCGCGCGGACGATTTCAGTGAATCGGTCGGGGCCGGGCGGTTCGCTGACGGCCAGCGGCAAAGTGCCGAACTGCTGATGTTCCCACTCGAAACACTCGCCGTTCCAACCCAGGTTGACCGCCCGTTGCTTGAGGTCGGCCATGCGGAACCCGCGCGGCGGGGCGAGTTTCGTGTCGACGCTCAGCAACGTATAAACGCCGCATCGGGCACCGCTACTAACAATGCTGAGCAGCCGGGCAGCAGCCGCCTCGGAAAAATTGGCCGGAAAATTGGCGATCACCAGGATCCGGTACGGCTCGGCCAACTCGCCGGCGAACTCGTTATATTCCTGGATCGATTGGAACTCGTTGCGCAGATAGACCTGGATTACGGTCTCCATGTGCTCGGTCAGGTCGGCCAGCCGCTGCTCGATGTGCTGGCTCTCCGTCCAGATGCGGCTGGAGACCAACTGCTCGTCGTAATCGGCCAAATGCATGAAGGCCGAAAAGTTCTCGCCCAGCCCGACCGGATCGATAATCGTGAAGCGCACCTTGCCGGGCGGCATCGAGCTGAGCATCCGCAACATCACGGCTTGCAGCGTGGTGATTGCCCGATCGCGACCGGCGCCGTCGGCCCGCAGCAGCATCAGCGAACGGTCGCCAAAGGCAAACAGGGCCGGCATGGCGAACTCGGTTCGGCTGGGTTTCAGCCGCTGGTCGTCGGGAATTGCGTTTTCGATCCGCTTCAGGTCCACGTCCACTTGCCCGAAGGGAATTGCCAATGGAATGTCGGCGGCCGGGGTCCAGTGGTTCCAGTCCGACGCGTTCCAATCGGGAAAGCGATGTCGGCAGACCGCGTTCGTCTCGTCGACTGCCGATTGGAAGCGTTCGATACCCATCGACCAATTCTGGGCCATCAACTCCCATTGCTGTTGGTACTTCCCTTCGGTTTCGGCCATTCGGCCGCTGTATTCCTTGAGCAGGCGTTCCGGCTCGCTCTGGTAGCGGTCGTTGATCTCGTCGAGCTTCCCGGAGTACTCGGCGTGGGCCTGGCGCAATTGATCGTCGCGACGGGTTACGGTGTCGGCCAGCAGCGACGGGTACTTGCTTTCGGCTTCGGCCAGTTCCGCTTCCCTGGTTTCCTTCAGCCGGTCGATCGTTTCGGAAAAGACCTCTTCGGCACGTTTTAGCTCGTTCTCCAGACGCTCGGCGATCTCCGCCCGTTGCTGCTCGCATTCGGCCTTGGCAGTGTTGATGGCGCCTTGCCGGGCCAGATCGGCTTCGGCCAGAGTTGTGCAGAGCGCCAGGTAGACTTCAGTCGATTGCCGCTTGGCGATCCTGTAGAACCAGATGCCGCACGCCAGCCAAATTAGCATGGCAACCCCAACGCTTACGGCGATCCAGTGCCAGCCTTGCCAGCCCATCGCCAAACCCGACGGGTAGATGGCGATCAGCCAGAGGAATATCAAGATGCCGATCGGCTGGGCACCCTCGAAGAGCCGGGCAACGGTCTGCGACGCCAGGTCGCCCAACTGCCGATTCGCCTGGGTAGCCAATTCGCTGAAGCGCTGGCGCGGAGCGTAGTCGGGCAAGCGGCGCATCGGGTCGTCCTCGGCCCAGGGACCGGCCGCTTGGGGCGCGGGATACTCACGCCACTGCCGACGCTTTTGGAGCAGTCGCACGGCTCCCTGTCCGACCGCCTGGAGATGCTGCCACTGGCCGTCCAGTTGCTTGCTGACCTCGGCCAGCCGCATATCCGGACCGTCCTTGGTGGCCTCGAAGACGGTGGTTGCTTCCCAGCGGGCTTCCTGGAACTGCTGCTTGGCTTTGGTTTCGGCCGTTTGAAAGCGCTTCAGTGCCCCGCTACGGACTTCATCGTACTCGTGTTGCGTGGCGCCGTGGTCGGACTCGAATCGGCCGGCAATCGCCCGACGCTCGGCGGCGTGATCGGCCTCGACCGCCTTCACCTCCTGCTCGTAACGTTGGGCCAGATCCGATTGGACCTGCTGGTATTCCTTCTCGATCTCCTTGTTGCTCGTGGTGAAGCTGGAGGCGATTCCGGCCTCGGCCGGCGGCCGTTCGGCCACCAGGCGACGCAGATCGGTCAGAAGCTTCCAGGGCCTATCTGGAGACAACGGTTCGCTCATGGCGCGGCACTGCCTCCCAGGAAACGGCCACGCCGAACGATCGACGGAATCGTATTCTTGTTGCTTGACTTCATTTACACCCTTGCGAGGCCTTGTCGAACAATTACCGCGAAAGGACCAAATTAGACAGGATTTACAGGATTAACAAGATAGTCTTATGATTTGCCGCCACGCCGCAGACAGTGGCCTGGTCGGTAACGTACCGAAATCAAGGGATTACGTAAACGAATTCCGGAGGACTCCCAACCGGGAGCCAATTAATGATCGAACTGCTGTTTCTTCTGACGTCTGCCTCTTCCGTTGCCGTCATCTGCCGCCGGCCGATCCCACTTGGCCGTGCTCTGCCTGTTCCAGAAGCCGGCTTCCACCCGTTCTCCGCCAGCTTGCCGCCAGATCAGGGAGCACATCTTCGCGTTGGCTTGAACCATCGGTGCGTTTCCACTGTCACTCAAATGGCACTTCTCTCTGCAAAGCGATTAACAGGATTCAGTTTGCCCCCAACCGAAGAACGTCTCTCGTCTTGGCCGGCATCTTGTGAATCCTGTTAATCCTGTCAAATATCCTTCTTCAATGAATGGTTAGTCAACAAGGCCACTTACGATGTCAATCCGGGCCGCAATCTCGCTCCGCCTTGGTAAGCACCTGGGCAAGGCGGTGGACCGAGTCGACCGTTCTGCGAAATGCCGGCTCCAAGGGCGCCAGGTACTCCTGTTCAAAATCCTGGCTCCGTTGATCCTTCCAATGAGCGGTCGTCTCGGACCAGACCGCCTGGAGCGAGTCCATGGCCATCTCCAAGTTCGCCGAACCCGTGTTCAAATCCCAGCTTCTCATTTGTCTTGCTCCGGCCGGGGTCCGGCTTCCGTCGCTTTCGGTTCGGCCGGCGCGGCGGTCGGCTTGACCGAAACGTACGAGTCGAGCGAGTCGCTCATCCGCGACAGCGTGGCAACCGCTCGGGGAAGATCGCCTTGCAGCCAGGAGGCGAACTGGCTTATCCCACCTTTGTATTCGTTCAACTCGTGCACGACCGTGTCGGACCAGCGGCGGACGACCTCGACCTTCTCCTGGGCGGTTTGCAGCCGGCGTTTGGCTTTTTCCAGGGCTTTGCGTTCCTCGCGGCAGGCAGGCTGATGGTCGGCAACCTTGACCGCCCGAGCACGTGCAAGGTTGGCCCTGGCCGCCGATACCTCGTCCCAGCGCTTGTGGACTTGCATCCTCCAATATTCTTTCTGATCGTGTTGAATCCACTCGACCGCGCGCCGCGCTTGCCGATTCAGTTCGTCCAGCGCTACCGACGACTCCTCCTCGAACGAGCGCATCGCGGCCGCCAGCCGACTCAGCACGTCGATCGAAGTGAGTTTCGCGGATCGAGCCATCGGGCGGACCTTGGATTTTCCTCGGCAACTCAGCTTCAAAGAGCTGTTGCGGTTGAGTCAAGTTTCGTGAGGGTTCGAGCCGCCCCGTCCTCGGGGCGGGTATTGGCTGGGCGCCGTAACTCGCGGCGAGGACGCCGCGGCTCTAAACTGACGCGAAGCCTCGCTAGACGATTGTGGAAGCTTCCTGCTAAGAAACATGCACTAACCCCTGCCAGTGTACCCCCCTGATAGCCTGAACGGCCCGCCGGGGGCCTATCTCTGCTGTAAATACCGCTGAATGTGCTCGGCTTTGCGCAGGAGGTAGGGAATGTGCTGGTCGGTCGCCTCGATGAAGCGGCCGATCGCCTTCATGTGCTGCTCGAACTCGTCGGCGAACTTCTTGTTCTCCTGGTCGCGCCAGGTCTTATTCAGGCCGACCAACTGACCGGCCAGGGCAGTGCCCCGTTCCTGCAGCTCGGTGTTGAACTTCTGCAAGTTTCGGGCGAAGCGTCGCAGTTCGTCGGGATCAACAATTGCTTGCGGCATGGTCCACCTCGCCCGTTTCTGGCTGTCGGCTAAACGATGAATCAGATCACGCCAATTCTATCCCGCCAAGAGGTCTTGGGCAACTCCAGCGGGTTCGGCAATCCGGCGACGGACCGCTCGCGGACGAGCGACTGGTTAGTGACGGGGCAATCGTCTCCGCAACAGAAAGGTACTTCGAGCGTGTATCACTTGTCACCGCGTCCAAGGTCGAACGCCTTGAGATTAGCTTGATGTAGTCCTGACCTGAGGTATTTCTTGATCGCCTCTTGCCAGGCGGGCGCCGGGATGTCGAGGTGCCGGCTCAAAACGCCTAAAAGGGCCACGTTCAGGCCGCGACGATTTTCCAGCGAGTCGCGATCCACGGCGTCGGGTGCTATTAACAGGCCACCGTCTCGCAAGCTGGGGCGATTGTTGTCGGCCTCTCCTTCGTCGAGCACGACGAGAAAAGCGGCCTCTCCGGGCGGCACCATCGGGCTAAGCACATTGTCGCCGAATCTTACATCCGTGGCAACCGATCCGCCCCGCCGACTCATGCCGCGAATTTCCGACTTCTTCGTGTCATAACCCGCCACAAAGGCCGCCTCTGCTAGTATATCCGAGGCCATCAGCACGCCCTGACCGCCTAGGCCGGCGATTCTTATGTTCGTTACATTGTCGGTCATTGTTGTCTGGGTTTCACGTTCGTTTCTGTTGGGAACTGAATGGCTGGTTGCTGTTGCGAAGAAAGGCTGGCGTTCGGTCCCCTCTCCCTTTGGGAGAGGGTTAGGGTGGGCTCCCGAAAATGTGAGGTTGTGGGAAATTCGTTTTCATCCGGGTTTTGTTT
>CAZDHN010000320.1:0-7594 GCA_964505115.1 uncultured Planctomycetaceae bacterium | reverse complement strand
TTAAGCTTGCCGAAAAAATCGCTGGGGCAAGCCCGGTGGCGTCATCTCGAAGTCGCCAAAGTGGCCCTGTCCAACTACTATAACAACCCTACCATCCGGCGGCGACCAAGGGCAACGGAAAGTCCACAAAATAGCGCGGATATTCCACCTCTTTTCTCTGGATTCCGTCGGCGTGAGCATGTTATATTGAGCGTATGCGTTGGCTGCGACCCCTTGGTGTCGGCTATGCCCCCATGTAGAAGTGTACCAGAATGGTCCCGAGCGTCGCGGTTCGGGTTGAAACTCCAAGCGAGGTGCCCAAGATGAACTCTATCAAAACGCCCTTTGGTTTCTGTGCAGTGACGATCCTCTGCGTTGTGACACTGGGTATCGGCCCATTATTCGCGGAGGCCGGCGTGGCGCCGCCGATCATCGACGGACTCGTGCTCGGCTACGACGGCAGCGACGCCACCATCGACGGCGGCGGATACGTCACGTCCTGGATCGACCAGGCTGTGGGTGGCGGAATTCACAACGCCATCGCGCCGGTCACCGGGATCGACGGCAACAGCCCCCTGCTCGATACGGTCAACACGCTGAATGGTAATAACGTTTTGCTGTTCGACGGCATCTACGACTACACGGCGGGCGACGTGCTGAGCACCAGCTACACACCCAGCGCGGGCGTGTCGTTCTTCACGGTCTTTCGTCGCGACGCCCAAACCACCGGCGGCTCCTCGCTCCGGCCGATCATCGGCGCCAACACCCTGGAGATCGCCGGGATCGCGGTGATAGCGGGCACGACAAACAACAACACCGTTAACGCCCGCTACAACGACGTGCAGGTTAACGGCACCGGGGTAGGCGACGGGCAGTACCACGTGGTCAGCAGCATAGGCACGACCGGAACCGACGGGATCGTGCTGACCATCGACGGTGCAGTCAAAGCCACCAATACGACCGCGTCGCATCCTCCTTCTCCGAGCAACGTCGAAATAGGCGGCCAGGACAACTCCGACGCGCGCCGCTTCGCCGGCCCAATCGCCGAGGTGCTGGTCTACGACCGAGCACTGACCAATATCGAGCGCATAGAAGTGGAAGGATACCTGGGTGAGAAGTACGGGCTGTTCGGGAGCATGGCCGTGCCCGTGACCGACCTGCCGATAAGCAGCGGGCTGAAAGCACACTTCGACGCCGACCACGCCCAGACCGACGCCGCGGGCGATGTCGACTTCTGGATGAGCCGCACCATGGACGGCACAAGGGCCGACAAGTACAGTACGCGGCCGTCGGGCGAGTTGATCGAAGGCGAGGTCAACGGGCACAACGTGGTTCGCTTCAACCCAACCCCGGCGGCCGGTCCGACCGGTTTGGACGAAGTGCTGCGAACGAACTACACGCCCCAACTCGGCGAAGACCTGACCGTTTTCGTCGTCGCCAAGCAGAGCGGCCAAAACTACCCGTCCAGTTCGGGTATCAAGGTAATCACCTCCTCGGGTACGCTGAGTGCCGGGGCGGGTGTGTTCCGCTTCGGCAATATGACGAGCAACAAGAACAAGCTGGAGATCTCCTCGCACGGGCACGAGTACGAGACGGTCAGCACCACGTTCAGCGACGGGTCGTACCACTTCATGACCGGCCTGGTCGACAACGGCGTCCGCGTGCAGGGCTTCTACGACGGCGAGCGGACGCTCGCCGAGACCGTCTCCGGAACGCCGCCGGTGAGCGCCTTCCAGATCGGCGGTGATACGGGCAGTGCGGACCGCGGCTTCAGCGGCGATATCGGCGAAGTGATCGTCTTCAACCGCGAACTCTCGGCCGGCGAACGGGCACGGATCGAAGGGTATCTGTACCTGAAGTACTTCGATCAGGCCACCAGCGATCCAAACACGCTGGGATACTGGCACTTCGACCGCCAGACGATCGGCCAGAGCGTGGGTGTTGACGGCCTGATCGTCGACTACAGTGGGCGCCACAACCATGCCACCGCGCAGGGTGGTTCGCTGGAAGTCGTCGACGGCGAGTCGCTCCAGGCCGACGACTCGGCCTTGCGGTTCGGGAGCGATGCCGACCGCATGGTGGTGCCGCACAGCGACGACTTCGAGTTCGACGCCGCCACCGAGAGCTTCACCATCGAGGCCATGATCCGCACAACCATGACCGACGGCGGGGCCATCTACGCCAAGCAGACCAGCGGCGGCGAGCCCGAGTACTGGTTGAGGGTCAACGGCGGAATCATCCAGAGCATATTTCGGGATGACGTAACGCCCACACCCAACAGTGTTTCGTGCTACGGCGACGAAGTGGTCAACGACGGCGACTGGCACCACGTGGCGACCGTGTTCGACGCGGCCACCGACAAGATTCAGCTCTACGTCGACTACGAGTTGGACAAGACGAGCAACGCCTCCGGGCTGACGGGCATCATCGGCGGCAACGGGCTGGACCTGTTCATCGGCCGGTTCCAGGGCGGATCCAGCGTCTTCGACGGCGACATCGACTTCGTCCGCATTAGCAGCGTGGCTCTTGATCCTTCGGAGTTCCTCCAGCGCTACGTGCCCGAGCCGTCGTCGATCCTGCTCCTGGCATGTGGTCTGGCGGTAGCGATTGGGCGAAGGCCGCAGCGCCGCAAGAGCCGTTGCTCATAGGACGGCAAGCCTACCCAACCTCGCCGACACGCCCCACAACCAACCAGAGGCATACCAATGCAACGTCGCGACTTCCTGCGTACGACCGGTGCCCTTGCGGCCGGTCTGTCGTCGCTGCCCGTCAATCCAACGGTAGCCGCCGAGAAGCGGCAGAAGGTGCTCTACTTCACGCGGAGCACGGGGCACGGCCATCCGGTCGTTTATCCGGTGGCCGGCCAAAAGATGAGCCATACGGAGACGATCCTCCGCCAGCTTGGCGAGCGGGCCAACTTCGACGTGGAGCACACCAAGGACGGCCGCGTGTTCGACGGCGACCTGGCCCGGTTCGACACCTTGGTCTTCTACAGCAACGGTAGCCTGACCGCCCCCAGCAAGGAAGGCTATCCACCCGTCTCGCCCGAAGGCAAGAAGCGGCTGCTCGATGCGGTCGAGTCGGGCAAGGGCGTGGTGGCCTTTCACACGGCCAACGCTTCCTTTCGCGACCCGCGCTGCGCCATCCTCGGCGGCTCGGCCCTGGGGCACGGCAGCCAGCAGGAGGCCCGAATGCTGGTCACGGACCCCAAGTTCCCCGGCCTGGCGGGCGTGGGCAAGTCGTTTTCGATGCTCGAGGAGTGGTACGCCTTTCGTTACCTGAAGAAGGACCTGCACGTCATCCTGGTGCAAGAGACCGGCCCGATGAAGAAGGCTGAGGGTTATAACAAGAAGATGTACGATCGTCCGCCCTATCCAGCCACCTGGGCCCGAATGCAGGGAAAGGGCCGCATCTTCTACACTTCGATGGGACACCGCGAGGATGTCTGGACCAATCCGACCTTTCAACAGATCTCGCTCGGCGCGTTGGCCTGGGCGATGGGCAAGGTCGAGGCCGACGTCACGCCCAACATGGCGAAGGTTACACCTGAAGCATAGGGCGACGACCAAGGGCAACGGAAAGTCCACAAAATAGGGCAGATATTCCACGTCTTTTCGCTGGACTCCGCCAGCGTGAGCATACTATATTGAGTGTTGCGTTGGCTGCGACCCCATTCGGGCCAGCTTTGCTTTCATCGCATACCTCTCGAAAAGGAAAGTGCCATGCGATCTTGCATCATATCTCTGGTTGTGTGTGCCGTCATCTCCGCCATTGCGGCAACCGCACTGGCCGGGCCCGTGCAGGTCATCAACGAAAAGTGGGTCGGTTGGAGCGGCGACCCTAATAACGAGCCGCTGGACTTCGACGTCCACCTGGGCGATCCGAACATCGTCGGCGCGCTAAACAATACCAACAACCTGGCGTACTTCGTGTCGAGTGGCGGCTACGTCTTCACGAATGGGGTCAGCAACGAGTGGGCCTTCAGCGTCAGGTCGGCCCTCGCCCCGTACCTCGATTTCACCCGGGGGACAAACGACCTGAGCTTCAGTCATCGCAACAACGCGGGCGGCCAATTCCGCATTCTTCTGTCCCAATCGCCCGGGAGCGGATACTTCGTCAGCGACGAGTTCTTCGGTGCCGTCGGGGATTCGTCTATCTGGACCACGTTCGACCGCGATCTGGACACGATGACCTGGAACACTTTCGACCCGACCACGATGACCATGGACGTGGCGGCCACGCCCGACTTCACCGCCATTCGCGAAGTGGGCTTCGCCAGTCTGGTCACCACGGCAACCGAACGGCTCGACAACATCGTGGCCTACGCCGTGCTCGTCCCGGAGCCGACGGCCCTTGTACTCATGGCGCTGGGGTTGCCGTGGCTGGGAATGGTCGCACGGCGACGCCGGTCAAGGCAGCGCTGAGCACGCCGAATCATGGAGGACCGGAATGGCCAAACAGAACCGGTCGGCTTTTACCCTGGTCGAGTTGCTGGTCGTAATCACCATCATCGGGATCTTGATCTCGTTGCTGCTGCCGGCCGTGCAGTCGGCCCGGGAAGCGGCTCGCCGGACGCAGTGCGCTAACAACCTCAAGCAGATCTCCCTGGCGTTCCTCTCGCATCACGAAGCGCATGGGTGTTTTCCGTCCGATGGTTGGGGGCCGAAGTGGGTGGGCGATCCGGACCGGGGATTCGGCATGAAGCAGCCGGGTGGATGGGGTTACAACATCCTGCCCTTCCTGGAACAACAGGCCCTACACCAGTTGCCCGGCGATAACGATCCGGCCAACGTCACCGCGACCCAAAGCGCCCGGGCGAAAGAGATGATGGAGACGCCCTTGTCGGTGATGAACTGTCCGACGCGCCGTCGGGCGATCGCCTACGCCTGCCCGCCGAAGGGTAGTTGGTTGTATCTGAACTCTGATTGGCCCAACGTCTGCGGCCGGAGCGACTACGCGGCCAACGCCGGTAGCGCGTCGGGTGGAGCGGGCAGCGGGCACGCCCCTTCCAGTCTGGCCGAAGGAGATTCGACCGATCCGCCCTTTGCCGACTGGATGAACCCCTCCTGGAACAACGGCATCAGCTACCAGCGCAGCCAGGTTGCCATGGCCATGGTCCGCGACGGAGCCACTAATACATATATGGTCGGCGAGAAGTACCTCAACCCGGATAAGTACTACGATGGTTCCGACTCACGCGACAACGAGGCGATCTACATCGGCTCCGACCAAGACAACGTCAGCACCACCAGCATCCTGCCCTTTCAGGACAGGACCGGCTACGGTGGGAACGGCTTCGGCAGCGCGCACGCCAGCGGCTGGAACGTGAGCTTCTGTGACGGCTCCGTCCGCACGATCGGCTATTCGATCAACAAATACACCCATCGCTACCTGGGTAGCCGCGCCGACAACCAGCCGATCGACTTCAGTAAGCTCTAGGCGGACCACACCGC
This sequence comes from uncultured Planctomycetaceae bacterium, assembly GCA_964505115.1. Taxonomy (GTDB): domain Bacteria; phylum Planctomycetota; class Planctomycetia; order Pirellulales; family Thermoguttaceae; genus CAZDHN01. The sequence continues at coordinate 2,162 of CAZDHN010000320.1, read as the reverse complement.
GAGTCTCGCCGCGAGTCTCGCCGCGAGCAACCCACCCATAAAAACCATCCTACATCAATCCACACCTCAAGGAGCCACGCATGTCCAAGCTCACCCGACGCACCTTCCTCAAGCGGTCCGGCTCTCTGGCCGCAACCGGCGCCGTTGTACCGCTAGCCATTCCTTCCGACGTTCTGGCCGCGCCGGGCAAAGCCGGGGCTAACGACCGGATCGGCATCGGCTGGGTCGGCACCGGGCGCCGATCGCATCAGATGTTGGGCGACCAGCGGGGCGCGACCAGCATTCCGGGTGAGTGCCGCGTGGTGGCCCTGGCCGACGTCTGGCTGGAAAAATGCGACCTCTACCTGAAGGCGTATGAAGAGAAGGTCCTTGCACCGAAGAAAGCCACGGCCGGCAAGGTGCCTTTCTACAAGGATTACCGCGAGATGCTCGACTCGAAGGAGATCGACGCCGTCGTGCTGACCACGCCCGAGCACTCCCGGGCGCTGCCTTGCGTGCTCGCCTGCCAGGCCGGCAAGGACGTTTACGCCGAGAAGCCGGTCTGCCTCACCATTACCGAGGGCCGCGCGATGGTCAACGCCGTCCGCAAATACAAACGGGTCTGCCAGGTGGGTACCCAGCAGCGGTCGATGTTCCGCAACCGCGAGTCGGCCGAGCTGATTCGCAACGGACGGTTGGGTAAGCTGCAATCGGTGCTGGTGCATAACTGGGCCGGCTCGCGACCCTACGGCGAGTACAAAATCGCCAGCGAAGACATGCCCGAGGGGATGGATTGGGACCACTGGTGCGGCCAGACCCAGCCGGTGCCCTTCAGCACGCACGTCTATCGCACCTACCACAAGCCGGGCTGGCACAACATCCGGCGTTACTCGGGCGGCTGGGCAGCCAACGCCGGCTCACACTCGCTGGACGTGGTTCAGTGGGCCTTGGGTACCGCCGAGACGGGGCCGGTCGAGGTCGAGCCGCACGGCAACCGGTACAACAGCGAGGTCACGCTCCGCTACGCCGACGGCGTCGAGTTGAAGCTCACCAACGAAATCGGCTCGAAGGACGTTTCCACCTTCGGCGCCATCTTCGTGGGCGAGAAGGGCAAGCTGATCATGCATCGCGGCCGCTTCAACACCGATCCGATCGCACTATCGAAGGAACCGCTGAAGTCCGACGACATCCGACTCTACGAGAGCAAGCACCATTTCCAGAACTTTATCGACTGCATCAAGTCGCGAGAGAAGCCGGTTGCCGACATCGAGTATGGTCAGCGCGCGTGCAGCATCTGCCACCTGATCAACATCGGCCGACAACTGGGCCGCAAGCTCCGCTGGGACCCGGCCACGGAAACCTTCCCCGGCGACGCCGAGGCCAACGGTTTCCTCTCCCGCGCGCAGCGTGAGGGTTACCGGTTGCCGAAGGAGGTTTGAGAGTACGGTACGACCTTAGGTCCCCTCTCCCTTTGGGAGAGGGTTAGGGTGAGGGTTTGTAGCCTCGCTAAAGTACACAGAAGCCCCTCACCCCCGGCCCCTCTCCCAAAGGGAGAGGGGAGACTTTTCACAACGGAAGCCAATCTAGCGCTAGTGCTGCTAAACTACTCCACGCTGAACTTGTGCACCGTCAAATGCTCGAAGGTTTCGCCGGGGCGGAGGACGGTGGAGGGGAACTCGGGGCGATTGGGGGAGTCGGGGTAATGCTCGGTCTCCAGACACACCGCGGCGTGCTTCTGGTAGGCGACGCCGCCGGCCGATAGGTCGCCGCCGAGGTAGTTGCCCGTGTAAAGCACGACGCCCGGCTGCGTGGTCTCGATCTCCATCACCCGGCCGCTCTTGGGATCGAAAATCCGGGCGGCCGGCACGAGCCCCTCGACCCCGGCCCGATTCAACTCGTAGCAGTGATCGTAACCGCCGCCGTCGACTTGCTTGATTCGGGCGCCGATAGCCTCCGGCTTGGTGAAGTCCATTGGCGTGCCGGCCACTGGGGCCAACTCGCCGGTCGGCAGCACTTCTTTGTCGCCGACCAGGAATCGGTCGCAATTGAGCGTCAATTGATGGTCCAGAATATCGCCCGACGTGGCTCCGCCCAGGTTCCAATAGGCGTGGTTGGTGAGGTTGACGATTGTCGGTTTGTCGGTTCTGGCCGTGTAGTGCATTTTCAGTTCGTTGTCGTCGGTC
>CAZDHN010000319.1:0-7609 GCA_964505115.1 uncultured Planctomycetaceae bacterium | reverse complement strand
CCCGATCTTCCGCTGGTTGGTCTGGCAGCTATTCGTAGGTTATGCTTCAGCATATCGAATCGCTGATCCGGCCGGCTGTCATGCTGAGGCATAACCTACATGGCGAGCCCACCGGCTAAACTACTATGGGGGCATGGATTCCGGCCGTCTGGTCACGTTACAATAACAGTATAGCAGAATACCCGCCCCTCTTGCAGAACGCTCCCGCCGCATGATCGACTCGGACCGACTCCGCCGCGCGTACGAGAACGCCCGAGCTGAACTGCTCGGCGAGCGAGTAGCGGCCGGCCATTGGGTGGGTGAGCTGTCGGACTCGGCACTTTCCACGGCGACCGCCACCAGCGCGTTGGCCCTGGTGCTGCTCAACCGCCCGACGGGAAATCCGACGGGCGACCCATCGCAGGCAACACTCCACCCGCTGATCGAAGGTGGTCTGGACTGGTTGGCGAGGAACCAGAACGACGACGGCGGCTGGGGCGATACCGACAAAAGCCTCTCGAATATCTCCACGACGATGCTCGTCCGCGCGGCCGTACATCTGGCCGGCGCGGTCGACCGGCACGCCGCGTTGCTGGATCGGGCCGGTCGGTACATCGATTTCCAAGGCGGCATCGCCGGACTGCGGCGGCGTTACGGCAAGGACAAGACGTTCGCCGTGCCAATCCTTGCCAACTGCGCGTTGGCCGGCTTGGTGCCCTGGCGGGAAGTGTCGCCGCTGCCGTTCGAGTTGGCCTGCGTACCGCATTCGCTCTTGGGGCTGCTGCGGCTGCCGGTCGTCAGCTACGCCATACCGGCCCTGGTCGCCATCGGCCAGGCGCGATACTTCCATCTAAAACCGATTAACCCCGTTACGCGACTCGTCCGCCGGCTGAGCATCGCCGGCAGCCTGCGCGTGCTCGGGCGGATGCAGCCGGCCAGCGGCGGTTATCTGGAAGCCACGCCGCTTACCAGCTTCGTGGTGATGAGCCTGGCCGGCAGCGGTCGGGCCGAGCACGAGGTGGTCGGTCGGGGCGTCGAGTTCCTCGTCGAGTCGGTCCGAGCCGACGGCGCCTGGCCCATCGACACAAACCTGGCAACTTGGACCACCACTCTGTCGATCGGCGCGCTAGAAGCATCGGGCGAGGACTTGAGCGACCTGCAATGCCTGGACTGGCTGCTCCGCTGCCAACATCATCAGGAGCACCCGTTCACTCGCGCGGCGCCCGGCGGCTGGGGTTGGACCGATCTGTCGGGCGCGGTGCCCGACGCCGACGACACGCCCGGGGCGCTACTGGCACTGGCCGCCTTGCGTGAAACGTCCGGCGCCGATGAAATCGAGCGGATCGATTCGGCGGTGGCATCCGGCCTGCGCTGGCTGCTCGGCTTGCAGAACTCCGACGGTGGTTGGCCCACCTTCTGCCGGGGCTGGGGCACGCTCCCCTTCGACCGCAGCGCTGCCGACCTGACCGCCCACGCGATTCGCGCGTTGGACGTCTGGCGGCATCGAGACGCCGACGGCCGAATGCTCGCCGCGGTGGAACGGGGCTTCGCCTATCTGGCCAAGCAACAAAGGGCGGACGGCAGTTGGATACCGCTCTGGTTCGGCGACCAGCATCGGGACGACGAGGAGAATCCGCTCTACGGAACGGCCCGGGTGCTGGCCGCCTATCGCGACTTGAATCGACTCGATAGCGAGCCGGTTCGACGCGGTTTGGCCTGGTTGGCCGACAATCAGAACGCCGATGGTGGCTGGGGTAACTCGCCGACGGCCGGCGTGTCCAGCGTGGAGGAAACGGCGTTGGCCGTCGAGGCGTTGCTTTCGCCCGGCCCGGGGGGTATGCCGCAAGTGGTTATCCAGAAAGGACTTAGCTGGCTGGTCGACGCTTGCGAGTCCGGCCGGCACCGGCAGCCGACGCCAATTGGTTTCTACTTCGCCAAACTGTGGTATTATGAAAGGTTGTATCCGTTGATTTTTACCGTCTCGGCCCTGGGCCGCGCGATCCGTTTGGGCGACCGGCCGGAAGTAATTCACCCGTAGCTGGATTCGCAAGAATTCAGTAGAAATGCGAAGAACCGAATTCTTGCGAATCCGGCTACGAAATTGGCTGTATCCCACCCCAGCATCGGCATCCCACCTTGAAACCAGATCCCGCCAACGCCGAACCAGCGACCTCGCCCTCGCGGCTACCGGAAGTGACCGACGACGCTCGCATCAAGCGAGTACCCCAGTCGGTGACGGTCCGCCAGCAACTCCGCGACGGAGCGACTCGCGTGGTGGCCAACTTGGACAAGTCGGAGCCGTTGGAGCGGACGGAGATCGAGTTGCTCGCCCGATCGATACTCGACGAACTCGATCAGCCGGAAGAGTTCTTGGGCTGGACGATGGTCGCCATCGGATCGGCTTTCTGGCGCGATCAGGTGACGGCCATTCCGTACCATCGCCGATTGCTCCTGCTGCCGCGCTGTCTCCGCAATGCCGAGAAGTGCCCGGCCCAGTACGACGAGGTCTGCCTGCAATGCCAGGATTGCGGCGAGTGCGAGCTAAGCGGGCTTCGTGCACATGCCGAACAAAAGGGCTGCCGCGTGCTGATTGCCGAGGGCTCGCCCATCGTGATGCAAATCATCATCGAGGGCCATGCCGACTCGCTGCTGGGTGTCTCCTGCCTGAACGTGCTGGAGAAATCGCTGGAAAAAGTGCTTGCGGCGGGAATCCCCTGCATGGCCGTGCCGCTGTTGTCCGACACCTGCCACAACAGCGAAACCGACCTCGACTGGGTTCGGGAGATGATCGACACGCCCTATCGACCGGCCCCCGTGCAGACGCGAACCCACATGCACCTGCTACGCTGCGCCGCCCGAATGTTCGACCCCGAGCAGCTCGATCGGCTGGTTCCCCGCTTGCGTGGCGGGCCGACGATTGCCGAGGGCAACGGGCAGGGGTTGGCGGCCATCGAGCCAATTGCCTCGACCGAAGCGATCGCTCGCGACTTCCTCATCCGCGGCGGCAAGCACGCCCGACCGTTCGTTACCCTGGCCGCTTACGACGCCATGACGGGCGGTTGCGGCAGCCGGGCCGACGGCGCCGAGCACATCGACCGCTTGCCGGACGCGGTGAAACGGGTTTCCCTGGCGATCGAGGTGTTTCACAAGGCCTCGCTGGTTCACGACGACATCGAGGACGACGATCTCTATCGCTACGGTCGGACCACGCTGCATCGCAAGTACGGCACGTCGATGGCGATTAACGTGGGCGATTACCTGATTGGGCTCGGATACCGGTTGGTCGGCCAGCAGCGGGGCGAATTGGGGGCCGACGTGGTGGCCGACATCCTGGCCCAACTGGCCGAAGCGCACACCAAGCTCTGCGAGGGACAGGGGGCCGAGCTAGCCTGGCGCGACGCCCGCGATAAGAGCCTCACGCCGCTGGACGCCCTAAAGATTTACGCCCTGAAGACGGCCCCGGCGTTCGAGGCGGCCCTGTATGCCGGCCTGCGCTTGGCCGGGACGGCCGAAACCTACCGACGCCCAACCGCCCAATTCACCCGGCACCTGGGAATCGCCTTCCAGATACTCAACGACCTGGACGACTGGCAAGCGACCGACGCCAACAAGCGGATCCACGGCACCGACGTGCTGGGTCGGCGCCCGACGCTGCTCTGGGCACTGGCAATGGAGAACCTCGACGCCGACGACCGGCACCGGCTCGAATCGCTCGCCGCGGAACCCAACTCGAACACGCTTGACGAAGCGCGTCGGCTATATCAGCGCGGCGGTGTTTTCCGCAACGCAACCGAGCTAATCGCCAAGCATCACCAACGGGCACGTGAAGTCGCCGACCGTTTCCAACCCACCGAACTTAGGCATTTGCTGCACTATCTGGCCGATAGTATGTTGCATCGGTAGTGGGTAGTGGGTGGTGGATAGTTGATAGTGGATAGTGGATAGTTGATAGTGGGTAGTGGGTAGTTCGTAGCCGTCGGCGACAAAACGTGTTAGCCCCGTCGCCCGCGACGGGAAGAAGTGGGGGCGATTACCCCGTTTACCGGTCGCGGGCGACCGGGCTAACTTTTCCGAATTCCGACCGCTGACTTCCAAAATGTCGTACTTGCAAGATTTGGCGTTACGCTTGGCCGCGGGGGCGATGAAGCTGCCGGAGGAGACGCGCCAGCGGCATGCCGCCTATCTGCTCGAAGCGCAGGCCGATAACGGTGGATTTGCCGGCCGAAAGGGGGCCGCCGATCCGTATTACACGGGCTTCGCGCTGCGCGGACTGGCATTGTTGGGCCGGCTCGATAATGAAACGGCCGCGCGGGCAGGCCGGTTTCTTGCCGACCGGCTTGGGCAACAGATGCCCAACGTCGATTTCATTTCGCTGATCTTCGCCGCGCTACTGCTGGAAGTGACGGCCGGGATCGACATCTTCACTCAAACCGGCCGCGAGCGGCGCGAACTGGTGGCCGAGACGCTCGGGCCGATGCGACGCGACGACGGCGGCTACGCCAAGTCGAATCGTTCCAGGCAAAGCAGCACCTATCACACTTTCCTGGCCAGTCTCTGCAGGCAACTGGTCGGCTTGCCGCTGGAAGCGACCGAGCGGACGGTCGAACTGGTCCGCTCGCGACACCGCGAGGACGGTGGGTTCGTGGAAATCGCCCAGGCCAACCAGAGCGGCACCAATCCGACCGCCGCCGCCGTGGGACTTTTTAGTATACTTGATGCTTTCCAGCCGGACATGCAAGACGCCGCCGCCCGATTCCTGGCCAGAATGCAGAACGCCGAGGGCGGGTTACGCGCGAACGACCGGATTCCGCTGGCCGACCTGCTGAGCACGTTCACCGGCCTGGTTTCGCTGGTCGATCTGGATCGGCTCGATGCGGTCGATCCACGGGCCGCCAGGCAATACGTCACCCGGCTGGATAGCCCCCGGGGCGGATTCCTCGCCGGCTCGTGGGACGAGACGGTCGACGTGGAATACACCTTCTACGGCCTGGCTGCCATGTCGCTGCTGGCAACTCATGCCGATTGAATTCGTAGCTGGATTCGCAAGAAGTCAGCCCGAATTGTCTGAACTCTTGCGAGTTCGGCTACCCGTTGAATGGGTGCCACTGCTGGCTTGCCCAGCAGTGCTTTTGCGCCGCACGCCCTTCACACTGCTGGACAAGCCAGCAGTGGCACCCAAAGCGGCGGTCGGCCCACCACGCTAACGCCCGCATCTCTTCACCATTCTTCCTCGTCCCTCACCCCTCACCCCGCGTCTGGGCTGATGAAAAGTTAGGCGACTGGGTAAACTGGGGAATATTGGTATTGAAAGACTCCTACGCCAGTGACACCCGGCGAGTCGCTGTTTATGAAGAAGCTCGCCGCCGCCACGCACGGTTAGCAAGAAACACACATGAAGAACATTTTCATCAGCCCACCCCGCGTCCCTCCGCCTCAGCCCTCGCCCCATCTTCCACGGTCAGCATTTATCTGATAGCCTATTTGGCATGAGCGGTTTACTGGTGAAAAATATCGTGAAGGAGTTTCCCACTCGGGGCGAGCCGCTTGTGGTGCTCGACGGGGTGTCGTTGGAGTTGGAGCCGGGCGGCAATCTGGCGGTGATCGGTCCCAGCGGGTCGGGAAAGAGCACGCTGTTGAACATAATTGGCACGTTGGAGCCGCCCACCTCCGGTCGGGTAGTGCTCGACGGCCAGAACCCCAACGAATTGAACGAGCCCGGCCTGGCCGCCTTTCGCGCCGAGCGGATCGGCTTCGTCTTCCAGGACCATCACCTGCTGCCGCAGTGTACCGTGCTGGAAAACGTGCTCGTCCCGACCGTGGCCGAAGGGCCGACAACCGCCCAGAGTATCGACCGGGCCCGAATGCTGATCGATCGAGTGGGGCTCGGCGACCGGCTCGAACACCGGCCGGCCGAACTTTCAGGCGGACAGCGTCAACGAGTGGCCCTGGCCCGGGCGCTGATAAACCGGCCCACGCTCCTGCTGGCCGACGAACCGACCGGCAACGTCGACCAGACAACCGCCACGCGGATCGGGCAACTGCTGCTGGAGTTGCAGGAGCAGGAGCGGATGATGCTGATCGTGGTTACGCACAGCCTCCGCCTGGCCGCTTTGATGAGCCGGCAACTGGAACTCGATCAGCGGCAACTCAAGCAGGTGAACGCGCCACAACAGTAGGAGACTTTCGGCCGATGACGCGCTACGCTGCCAAGCTACTTTTTCAGTTTCGGGTAATGGTCAAGGGCAATCCGGGCAAGCGACGGATCTGCGAGGAGCAGATCATTAAGCTTGAAGCCCGATCCGCGCGCCGAGCGCTGAACGCCGCCAAGCGCAAGGGCAAGGCCAAACAGCACACCTATCACAACAGCCACGGCCACAAGGTCTATTTCGAGTTCGTCGGCGTGATGGAGTTGCTTTGCCTGGAGCCCTGCGATCGGGACGAGGTCTGGTACGAGATCGTCGAGCACGTCACGCCCAAGGAACGCAAGAGTCGCTGGATCCCGCCCGAAGACGAACTCGAAGCCATCTGGAACGAGACGTAAATTTCATCCGATCCCAGGAAACAAAAGACCCCGTCATCGCGAGCTATCGGTAGAAAAACTTGCGCACCGTCTGGCGCGACGGTGGTTCGGTCATCAGGGCCGCCAGTAGCGAGACGATCAGCGAGATAAACATGGCGGGGATTAGCGGGTCGAAGTTGTAGATGCAAATCGGCTGTAAACGCCCGTAGAGGATGAAGCCGCCGCCGTAAAGCGCCATGTGCGTGAAGAATCCGGCCAACATGCCGGCCAAGGCGCCCGGCGTGTTCATTCGGGTCCAGTAGAGTCCCAGTGCCATGGGCGCCAGGAAACAGGCGCCCAATCCGCTGCCGGTGTAGACGATGATATCCTGCAGGTAGACTGGCGGATTAAGCGCGCCCCACAAGGCGGCGATACCCACCAGCGTGGTTGCGGCATAGCTTAGTCGACGGATTTTCTTATCCGAGGCGTTGGGGTTGATGTTCCGCTGGTAGACGTCGCGCACCAGCGCCGAGGAGACCATCAGCAGGAAGCTGTCACAGGTCGACATAACGGCGGCGAACGGAGCGGCCAGCAGCAAGCCGGCCAGCCAGGGCCAACCGGCCGCCCGAGTGAGATGCTCGGCCATCGCCGGCATGATGCGGTCCGACTCGATCTCCATGCCCGGCAGCAAGACCCGAGCGCAACAGAAGATAACCACCAGGGGAAAGTAGATCATCGAGTAGTAGATGGTCACGGTGAAAATACCGCGTCGGAAGGTGCGCGAGTCCTTAAAGGCCATCAGCCGCACCATGATGCCCGGATGTCCCGCGTTGGCGAATGTCCACATGAAGAAGAAGGAGATGGCCAGGCTAAGCGGCAGGAATCCGGCCGAGTCGCGAGGGCTGGGGCCCGGCCCGCTGACGTAAACGCCCGGCGTGTCGGCCCCGTAGGCGTAGGGTTCACTCCGCACGATCTCGATGCCCACGGGTACTTCTCGCGGCGCTACCGCGATGCGAGCCACTTCCTCCGGCGTGGTGATTTCCAGTGCCGGCACTTCGCTCACTTCGCGGTCGCGGGCGACAACCACCGCCTGCCGCTGGCCGGCCCGAACGACCGCCCGCCGGGCAGTGC
>CAZDHN010000318.1:0-7618 GCA_964505115.1 uncultured Planctomycetaceae bacterium | reverse complement strand
TCCCAACGGTGGAACGGATAGGTGCGGAACACGCGGCGGATGTTGTCGCGGCGGTCGCGACGCATCAGGTCGGCAACCAGATCGCCGTAGCGACGGCGAACCTCGGCCTCGACTTGCGGATCGGCCGAAAGAAAGTGAACGGCCGAAAAATCGTTGCCGTGAAAGGAGCGACGCCGACCGTTGTCCGACGCCGGCCGCGTTTGCTCGCTCGGGTCCGCTTCGCCGGCCAGCCGATCGCGAAACTCCGGGGGTGTTTCAAGTTGATCGACCGGCTTGTCGAGCCGCCGCGAAAGCCACTCGACGTGGCCGCGGACCTTATCCCGGTCGGCCGTCGCCGCTCGACAAATGGGCAGCGCGTGGGCGTTGTAGTCGACCACCAGCTTGGCGCTATGTTGTGCCAGGCTGCGCGAGATGAAATGGAACCAGAGGTAGGGCCCTCGTAGCGACACCCGGGCGTTGGCCAGATCGAGCCGCCTGAGCCGCTTACGACGACTTCGGCTGAAAACCAACCGCGTGCGACGAAGCGAAACCAGCACCAGGTTGCCCAACAGTTGCGTGGTCGTCTTCGTGTCGCTCTGATGGAACGGCGCGCCGTCGAGGTAGTCGTTCCAAAGCAGTTCGACGGCCGACTCGGCCGAGTCGATCCGATCATCGGTCGGATTGTCTTGCTGGATAGCTCGTTCGGGCTCGATCACTCGGCGGTCGAGAACGGCCCGATGACGCCGGGCCGCTTCAGCCTTGAGCGCCCGCGTAACGGCCATCGACTGCGCCTCGGCAACCCGACCGTAGAAATCGGTCGCCTCGCCGGCGATCTGCCGAAACCATAGCCCCAACAGCAGCGGCACCAGACACAACACGCCGAGCACGACCAGCGGCGTTCCGATCAGCTTTTCCATCGAGTGCGACAGGTCGCCAAGCACGGGCAGCAGGCTGGCCAGATAGGAGACGGCCAGGAAGCCGATGCCGATGGTGAGGAAGCGTCGGGCCGGTCGGGCGGTGCCCTTGATCATCCACTGGCCGACCGAGTCGACCAACTGCGGGGCCGTAACGGTGCCGTACAGGTCGGCCATCCAATAGACCCGATCCAGCAGATGCCGCAGCATTACGCCCAGCCGGTTGGCCACCTTGGCCGTCGTTTCGTAGGGGCTGGGTAGGCGTCCGGCGGCAACCAGATCACGAACCAGCGGCAAGCGGCGTATGCCCAGCACGTCCAGCGCGCGACACCATCGCGTCACGCTCATCGCCAGCGAGCGGCCGATCCGCTCCGAAATACCGGCCGGCGTGGCTGCCAGCAGTCGGGCTATCACGCTCTCCAGTGGTATCTCCCGCGCGGCCGTCGTCTCCATCCGGCCGGCCGAGACCGACACCGACACCGACACCAAGACGCCCGGCGAGGAAAGCATGGCTGTCAGGTCTTCGATCCGCGACTTGACCAACCGCCGGCTGGCCGAGGGCGGCAAGTTGTCGATCAACTCGGGGGTTCGGTGGTAGAACCGCTCGCGCAGCGCGGCCAGCCCGCTACGATAGCCGGGCTGCTTGATTCGGACCGACGCTCGCTCGAAAAGCACGAGGCTCCGATTCAACAGTGGCGATATCTGGCGGACCAAGCGGTCGGAAGCCTGAAGCGCGAAAGCCAGCAGCCGCCCAACCCTGATTACCGGCCGAGCCATCCGCAACCAGCGGACCATCCGAGGCAGCCGGAACAGCCGCAACAGCACGAAGCCCTCGGCCGCCTCGACCATGAGCAGCACGGAGTGGGCCCAGTAGGCGATGAAGCCGAACGGTACGGACGGCAACAGCATGGTAACCCAGTTGCGACGCAAGAACAGCCACGGCCGCCAGGCGAGACTGATCTTCAGGCAGAACTCGAACATGAAGACCAGGCAAACGCCAAGATCCATCCAGGCAAAGGCCGGCTCGACAATGTTGCTGCCCGGCCAGCGAGCCTGCTCATAGCGGATCAGCGGCCCTTCGGCAACCAGCATGAACATGAAGACCAGCAGCAGCGCCAGGATTAAGCGTTCCAGCGCGGCAACCGCCCGATGCCCGAAAAGCGACTCCATTCGCCAGCCCAACCGACGTTCCTGAAGCTCGCCGGCCAGACCGCGACATCGTCGCTTGAGAGTCCGACTCAGGCGTTTCGTCTCGCTCGATCCGTGCCGCTTGAGCGCTTCCAGGCAGGTCGAGGCGTCTTCATGCAGCACTTGCAGGTTGCGCACCGCGCGGCTCAACGGGATGTCTTCGATGAAGGTGAGCGATTCGTTGGCGGCGTCGGCCAACTCGCTGGCGATCTCGCGCAACTCGGCGTCGCGCCGTTGGCTCGGCAGGTCAGCCAGAGACGCGGCCCATTGCTGGGCGGCTTGTTCCCGGTAGCGACCGACCGCCTCGCGCAGATCGTCAAGCGCGGCGTCCAGCCGCATGACCGTCCGGCCGGCCGTCTGCCAGGCGACTCGCCAGCCGTGGCAATCGGTGGGTAGCGGAGCGGCCAGAAGCGTTTCCACGCGCCGAGCGACGGCCGCCGAGCGCAAATCCTCGGCTGCCTTACGGAGATCTTCAAAGTCGGATGAGCTCCCATCGCCGGCCGTCGGCTGTTTGGCCAAGTAAGCTTCGCTCTGCCAAACGTCCATGTCGTGCTCGAGGGCTTCCTGCTCCAGCAGGACGCGGCCGAGGAAATCGATACCCCGGGTTCCGTCCAACACGGCCACTTGGGTACCCAGCCAGTGCAGGTCGTCGCGAAAGCACTCGGCGGCGAAGGCGGCCGTGCCGGGCGGAAGCGTCTGATCGTTCAACAGGCCGGCCAGATAGCGGTCGTCGTCGGTTATCTGGTCGGCCACCAGCCGCGTAAGGTCCGGGTCGGCTCCCTCGGCACCGGTCCCCTCAACACTGTCCACTCGCTCGGCCAACGCCTGATGGCAATCGCCCTGGAGCGTGGCCAGCAGGGAGATCATTTGGCGGCGAACGGGCGCGTCCGGATCGAGCCGATCCCAATGTCGGCGGAGCAGGATGCCTTCGCGCACAAGCCGCAGGCGCGCAAGGGCGTCGTCCGGCGGTCGCTCGACGGCCGCCGCGGCCGAGTCGCACCAGGCATCGGTGCTGTCGTGAAGTTGCGAAACAGTAGAATCGTCCATGCCGATCGCGGCGGCAGGGCCGCCAACCAAACCGGTGCTACCGCACCCAGGCAAGAATCCGCTCCCGTTGGTCGCTGGACTCTGTTAGAAACTTGACGATCATTGAGGCTAATAGTGCAGAGCACCTCCCACCCGACAGTATGGCAGAACGCGGCAGGTTTGTACAACTCATGCCAACTGGCCGTAGGCTTGTAGCTGGATTCGCAAGAATTCAGCCTGCGAATGGCACCCCATCTGAATTCTTGCGAATTCAGCTACGACTTCTCTGTAATTTTTTTCGAGGCGGGTCAATTGGTTTCCAGTTTCAAGTAGGTTTTTCCGGTCTCCCATTCTTCGCTGAATTCACAAGAATTCAGCCCGCGAGTGTTACTCCATCTGAATTCTTGCGAATTCAGCTACACGCTCGGCCGTCGGGGGCCGAACAAACTGGCCTTGAGTCGGGTGGCTGTTTTCGCTAAAAGGTCCGGTCTACTTTTCCCAATGGCTTTTTGCTTTTCCACCTCGGGCAGATTTGTTTGCCCCGATGGCTGTTCACGTTTCCACTTCGGACCGATTCCGGCCGGGAGGAATGCTTTATGCGCGCGTACTTGCTTCCCATCGTGCTGCTTCTTGGGCTCACCGCGTCGCCAGCCAGCGGCCAGCAGCAGTTCCCCTACAAAGCACTCATCACGGCCGACGACGTCTACATGCGAAGCGGGCCGGGTACGAGCTACTACCCCACCGAAAAAATGAAGGCCGGAGCACAAATCGACGTCTACCGGCACGACCCCGGTGGGTGGTATGCAATCAAACCGCCAAGCGACAGCTTCGCCTGGGTTTCCGGCCGATACATCCGGCCGACCGGCGACGGGCTGGCCGAGGTCACCGGCGATCGGGTGGCCGCCCGAGTGGGAAGCCGATTTAGCGATATCCGAGACGTGATCCAGGTGCGGCTGCATCGGGGCGAGGTCGTCGAGTTGCAGGGGAAGAAGTCGGGTGAAAACGGCGCCGACGGCCAGACTTGGTACAAGATCGCGCCGCCCTCGGGTGAGTTCCGCTGGGTGTCGGGCAAGTACGTCGACCGGGAGTATGCTCGCGACGGCGTGCGAAAAGCATCGGGCGGCAACAGCCCAATCATCCAGCACACGGCAACCACGCCAAATACGCAGTCGGGCACTGCCCTATCCGACCAGCCGGCGGTGGCTCTCACCGAATCGCCCCACGCCCACGAGGCCGAGCCCGATCAGTACGTCCCGCGCGAACTCACGGCCGAACAGTTCCAGCAGGAATTGAGCGATACCGAGTTGGGACTCTCGATAATGGTCGCCGAGGAGGCGACCGTTTGGAAGTTCGAGCGACTGGCCCAACAGGCCGACGAATTGTTGCTTCAGGCCGAGACGGCGATCGAGCGGGGCCGGGCGCGGCTGCTGGTCAACAAGATCGCCCGATTCGAGGACATCAAGCAGCGTCACCACGCCGTCAATGAGATTCGCGACAATGTCGAACAACGCAACACCCAATTGGCGGAACTCAGCCGCGTTCGCGGCACGATCGACGAGCGTCCGGACGACGACCGTTACGACGGCCAGGGCCGCTTGACCCGCGTTGTAGCGCCCAAGTTGGGCGCCCCGCGCTATGCGATTGTCGACGAGCAGTCGGGCGACATCCGATGTTACGTCACGCCGGCGCCGGGCATGAACTTGCGGCACTACTTGGGCCGCACGGTCGGCATCAACGGCGTGCGCGGATACATGCCCGAGCAGAGGGCCCAGCACGTCATGGCCAAGCACATCACCTCGCTCGAAGCCAACAAGCTGCGTTAGCAGTGCGTCGAAAGAGTCCGTGGCCGTCTATTTGGGTGCCACTGCTGGCTTGTCCAGCAGTGTGAACACCGTAGGTTATGCTTCAGCATAACGCACTCCAGCGCAATGTTATGCTGAAGCATAACCTACCCACCCCACGCGAACCAGAGACAGCACATCTTGCGAAACATCGAACTGAAAGCCCGGCTGGGCGACATTGACGCGGCGCGAGCGATAGCTGAAGCCATCACAACCAAGCGGCTGGGCTCGCGGCATCAGATCGATACGTACTTCCATTGCCAGGCCGGGCGACTGAAGCTCCGCCAGATCGACGGCCTCTCGGCAGAGCTTGTCTGGTACTCCAGGCCCGACGAAGAGGGCCCCAAGGCCAGCGACTACAAGCTGGTTCCGGTCGCCAATCCGGAAACTCTCAAAGGAGCCCTATCGGCGGCGTTGGGCGTACGAGTGGTGGTCGAGAAGCGGCGCGAAGTCTTCTTATGGCACAACGTGCGAATTCATCTGGACGAGGTGACCGGCCTGGGCAGTTTCCTGGAGTTCGAGGCGGTGCTGGGCCCCGATGTGGACGACGCAAAAGGGCATAAGCAACTGGAAACACTGATCGAAAAGTTCGCAATATCACCGCCCGACCGCCTACCCAACTCGTATGCCGACATGGTATGCTAGATAGGGCACGGGGTGGAATCCGCCAGCTTGGCGCCAGGAAGACGTTTGGCCCCGACATCCACATCGGGTGTGAAAGGGCAAACCGCTCCACCCGGCGTGGCCGCCGGGGCTAAGCGCAATACCGTTCGTGTTTCGCGGGAATTGATGTTAGCCCGGTCGCCTGCGACCGGAAAACCGGGGAATCCGCCGCACAATCCGGTCGCAGGCGACCGGGCTAACAGTGAATCACGAACGGTATTGGGGCTAAGCGATCATTCACAATAGCAACCTAAAACGAACAACTAAAGATAACGGGGGAGAGTAAATGGACAAAACGGCCAAGCTGCTACTGGATAAGGAAGAATACGAATTGCCGATCCGCATTGGCACGGAGGGGAACCGGGCGATCGATATCACGCGGCTTTTCGCCGACACGGGCCACATTACGCTGGACGACGGATACGGCAACACGGGCTCGACCGTCAGCCGGATTACCTATGTCGACGGCGCCAACGGCGTGCTCCGCTATCGGGGTTATCCGATCGAGGTGCTTGCCGAACAGTGCAACTTCACCGAGACGGCCTATCTGCTGATCTACGGCGAGTTGCCTTCCGCCGAGCAGTTGGCGGAGTTCCGCAGGAACATCCGCATGCACACCTTGCTGCACGAGGGGATGAAGACCCTGTTTGCCGGCTTCCCGCCCGACGCCCATCCGATGGCCATCCTCGGCTCGGTCGTCAGCGCGCTTGCCATCTATTGCGAAGACTCAACCGGCCCGCGCGACACGCACGAGTTGCAGTTGGCCATCTACCGCATCATGGGCAAGATGCCCACCATCGCCGCCTTCAGCTATAAGCAGTCGATCGGCCAGCCGTTCATCTATCCCGACAATCATTTGTCCTACTGTCAGAACTTCCTGCAGATGATGTTCGCCGTCCCCAGCGAAGAGTACGAGACGGACCCCGACTTCGTCGCCGCCTTGAACCTGCTGTTGATCCTGCACGCCGATCACGGCCAAAACTGTAGCACTTCGGCCGTGCGAATGGTCGGCTCGAGCAACGTGAACCTCTTCTCCAGTATCTCGGCCGGCATCTGCGCGCTGTGGGGCGCTTTGCATGGCGGGGCCAACGAGGCCTGTATCGACATGCTCGAGATGATTCGGGCCGACAACAACAACCTGGGTAAATTCATCGACAAGGCCAAGGACCCCAACGATGAGTTTCGCCTGATGGGGTTCGGGCACCGCGTCTACAAGAACTACGACCCCCGGGCGAAAATCATCAAGGGCTTGTACAACCGGCTCCTGGACAAGCACGGCATGGAAGACCCCATCTTCGAGCTGGCCAAGGAATTGGAAGAGGTGGCGCTTGGCGACTCCTACTTCGTCGAGCGGAAGCTCTACCCCAACGTCGACTTCTACTCCGGCATCATCTACCGGATGATGGGCATTCCCAAGGATATGTTCACCGTGCTGTTCGCCCTGGGACGTTTGCCCGGCTGGATCGCCCATTGGCGGGAAATGTTCCTCTCGCCCAACAGGCGGATCCACCGCCCCCGCCAACTCTACGAAGGTCCCACCCAGCGCGAATTCGTGCCGCTGATCAAGCGCTAGCCGGTAAACCTTACTCGATACCCGCCGCCCACGCAGTCTACCCGACCGCCCCGACCGGTAAGGTTTACCTTACCCACGTCAGTCGGAAGTTCCCGTAGCGCCGCGCGTCGATTCGACCGATTAAAGAACAGAGTATGTGTCGCGAGATCGGTCCGCGCGCTGGAGTTGACGCACACAGATAGAGGGGTATTCTAATGTTCCGACTGCTCGCGGCGTACTTGGCGGCCCTGGTAACGATCTGTGTCTGGACGGACAAGGTCGAGGCACGGGCGATCGCCGAGATCGAGCCGGTTCGCGTGGTCCAGCTTGACGATAAGGATCCGGACGACCGAGCCCCGGTCATCTCCGGCGTGGCACTGGCCCCGACCGGAAAACTGCTGGCCACCGGCGGCGACGATCACATCGTGCGAATCTGGAACGCCGAAGACGGAACG
>CAZDHN010000317.1:0-7653 GCA_964505115.1 uncultured Planctomycetaceae bacterium | reverse complement strand
TGTGCGGGTTCTTCGTGCGCAGGCAAACGCCGTCGCCCACGTTGAACCCCCGGGCGTCGGCCAGCGTGATCTCCTGGTCGTACCAGTCGGAGTTGGCGACCAGCTTGGTGGTTATTGAGGGGCCTTTCAGCAGGATCGAATCGGCGCCGCTTCCCACGATCCGCACTCCGCCGCGCAGGTAAACGGCGTTCCGCATACCGTAGGTGCCCGGCAGCACGCGAACCGTTCCGCCGCCGAGTCGCGTAACGTAGTCGACCGCCGCCTGAATGACCTTATCGGTGCTGCCAACCAGATCGGCCTTTTTCGGCCCCACGCTGACCGTCAGTCGCTCTTTCCATTCCGGTTCGTGGGCCGTGTCTCCGGAGGTCGAGCGGGGGTTGGTAACCGGCGGACGATCCGCCGCCCGGCTTCGGCCCGCACAACTGGAAACGGCCACAAGAGCGGCCGCGCTGCCGAAGAACTCACGCCGACTGACTCGATTCTTTTTAAACGACATGCTGCTGCTCCTGATGCGTTGAAGAAAATCTAATGTATCGAGGATGCTTGTAAACGACTCGGTAGCGACTGAGACTCAACGCCGTAGGCGTTTCACAACAAAGCCCAGGGTCGCGCAGCGCACCCTGGGTTGTGATGCCGTTTCATCTAACCTAAACCCCGAAGGGGTTTTACAGTGCGGCGCTAATCCCAAACGTACCGTTCGTCGATCTCCAATCCGTATTTCTTGCACAACCGCCGAAACTCGTCCTGAAAGGTCTCTTTGCGATGATGTTCCTCCTGATTCGCAATATAATCGCACACCGGTCCAACATGCGATGGACTGAGTGAAAACGCGCCGTATCCGTGCTGCCAGTAGAAATCCGCAAGTTGTGGTTGTTCAACCTTGACCCATTTGGATGAATCCCGTTTCAAGTCACGCAGAAGATCCGCGATCTCGATGTTCCTTCCCAGGCGGCAGAGAAGGTGAACATGGTCTTCCACTCCGCCGACAACCAGCGCCGGGCAGTCAAGGCCGTTCGCAATGCCCGCGAGATATCGGTGTGTCCGATCACGAAAGTCCTTGTCTTTCAAAAGCGGCTTGCGATGTTTGGTGGAATACACAATGTGAACATAAATCTGCACCAACGACTGAGGCATGGCAACACCCTGATCTGTAAAACCCCTTCGGGGTTTGTGGTGTCTTGCGGAATACTCTGATCTTAACGGCCACCTCCTGACCCAGGGTGCGCTTCGCGACCCTGGGCTCTGTTGTTCGACCCCGTTGGGGTCGGTCTCTGACTCACACTGCTCATTTGTAGTCACCGTCGCGATCTCAGTCAACTGGCCGGCTACGTAGCCGGCAAAACGTTGCCGCTACCAGTAGTGCCAGCCAGGCGATGACGCTTACCAACGCGCCGCTGTAAAAAGCACCGGGGCGATAGCGGAAGACGAGCCGGTGGTTGCCGGCCGCCAGTCGCACGCCGCGCATGCAGTTGTCGGTTCGCTCGATGGGTAGCGATCGGGCCAACCCGCCCTCCGTTTGGACCTCGACCCGCCAGCCGGGGTAGAACTGGTCGGCCAGCACGATCAGGCCAGGCTCCGACAACCGGGCCTCGACCGTCACGCTGGTCGGGTCGTAATGCACAATCCGGCAGGGGTCGGTTTGATCCGCCGGTTCGATTTTCCAGAGTCGAGCGTCTTGCGGCGAGTCGTCTATCAGTCGGGCGTTAGGCGGCTTCCTGCCGGCTGGAAGGATCAAGTACTTCGCGCCCAGCTTGCCCGGCAGCAAGGCTTTGTCGGTCTCGGCCAGCAGCGTGCGAAAATCTTCCAGCATCATCGTGCCGTGGACTTCGGTAATGGCAACGCCCTGGGCCAGATTGTACTTAGGCCAAAGCGTATCGCGGTCCCAGCGAACCGCCTCGGCCAGCCGGTCGGGCGAGGAGGTGGTTTTCCAGGCCGGCGGCATCCAGATCGGGTTGCGGCAGACGCGAACCGGCCGGCCGCCATCCGAGCCGGCTTCCTCCCGGCGGATTGATGTTGTCAGCTTCGACGGCGCCGTCCAGAGATCGGCCGGCGCACAAGCGACCAGCCAACCGTTGGCCAGTGCAAGGTCGAGGGCCACGATTGCTAGCGCGAGGGCGGGCGCCAAAGCACGCGCGCCCCTCACCCCCGGCCCCTCTCCCAAAGGGAGAGGGGAGAACTTTCTAAACAGTACGAGGCAGATCAGACAGACAACCGCCGTCTGCAGGAAGGAGAGCACCAACCCGACGGCCGCGCCGGACGCATCGAAGGGTCCGAAGAGCATGTCGGGCCCAACGGTGGCCATCCAGCCGATCCAGATCGGGCGGATAAGCACGGTAACCACGGCCGCCGCCAGGCTTATCACGCCCAGCCACAACAGAATCCGCCGCGTCCGGTTGGGCGATTCCGAAAAGGCGGCGTCCCAACCCCGGGCGGAAAGCAGACTGAGCGTCAGGGCGGCAACCACCAGCAGCTTGGCCGGGTAGCGAAACTGGATGTAGCCGGGCAGCAACACGGTCATCAGCCAGTACAGCCCGCCAACCGGCGATCCAACCGCCCAGGGACCGTGCGGATCGGCACCGGCCGCGATGCTAATTTCGTGGACCAGCCAACCGATCCCAAACCAGCCGAAACTGGCCAGCACGGCCGCCAGAGTGAGCCAGGAGAGAAAGCGAACCGGGAAACGGCAGGACGCATTCGGCTCTTTCCGCCGGAATTGCAGGACCGACAGCGCCAGCACCAGCGGCAGCACGCCCATGTAGAGCGAGGGCGTCCAGATGCGGCCCTCGGCCGGTATCACTTCCAGCCAGCGTTGATGCTCGGGAAACTGCCGCCCGGCGAAGTTGGGCCAAAGGTACTCGGCCAATCGCCAGGGGCCGACGCTGAAATGGTAGACGTGCTCGTGGTGCGTCGCTTTGTCCGGCCGCCGGCACAACAGCCCGTCGGCGATCCGCGCCGAGCTATCTGCCTCTCCCAAGCAGCCGGGCACTTCATAAAGACTCCGGGCCGTTTCGCTGGCCGCCCGATCGCTCAGCGCGGCGAATTCCATTGAAGGCAACACCTGGACGGCCGAGAGCGCCAGGGCGACACCAGCCGCCAGTGCGAGGAGGGAGAGACGGTGGCGGGTGCCACTGCTGGCTTGTCCAGCAGTGCTTCTGCAGAGTCGGTGATTTACACTGCTGGACAAGCCAGCAGTGGCACCCTTTTCCAACGGGCTGCCAACTCTTTTGAAAAGGGAGAGGGGACTCGCGCTCCACCACAGCCACACGGCTTGGGCGGCGGCCAGCAGGCCGGCGTTGTAGGCCATTTGCGGATCGCCGCCAAGCACCATCATGGCCAGCACGGCGGCCAGGGCGAATGACCAGCCGAGAGTTCTTCCGACAAGCATTCGGTCGGCGGCCAGCAGGGCCAGCGGCAGCCAGGCGGCTCCGACCAGGAAGACCACGTTGGCGTACTGCATCAGCACGTTGCCCGAAAAGGCGTACGAGAGAGCACAGCAACCGGCGGCCGGCACGCTGGCACCGAAGTGCCGCGCCAGCCGATAGGCGGTCGCCGCGGCCAGCAGCACGTGGGCCATGACGTAGATTTTGTAGGCCCAGCCGTAATCCAGCCCGACGGCGAAGATCAGCTTGCCAGGATAGAAGACGCTGGCCGTGGCGTTAGCCGCCAGCGGCACGCCCAAGTTCTCATGGGGGTTCCAAAGCGGCACGCGACCGGCGGCCCACTCGCCCTGGACAAATTTGAAGAGCGGATAGTAGTAATGTGCCGCGTCGCGAAAGGCGAACATGCCCGAGCCGAACAGAGCATCGGCGAAGATCCAGCCGAACAGTCCGGCGGTCGCGGCCAGTACGAGCAGGCGTGGTCGTGCGTTGGGATAAAGCATAACCTACGTTCCCAACAGCCCGGACACAACACTGCTGGGCAAGCCAGCAGTGGCACCCAGATCGCCAACAACGGACTGTTTCGGCTGGCCGCTAACCTTCTCGTTGGGCCACGCGGAGTTGGGCGCGGGCTTGGGTGACGGCGCGGTCGCGGGCGGACATTAACTCGGGGGTGTCGGCCGGGCGGCTTCGGGCGGCGGTGAGTTGCTCTTCGACGGCCGGTTCGTCGAGCTCTTCGGCGAGGACTCCCCGATTGGTCAGCACCGAGACGACATTGCCGAGCACCTCGACGAAACCGCCCTCGATGTAGTAATGATCCGTCCCGCCCCCGTGCTTGACGCGCAGCTCGCCGCAGCCCAGCCGGCCGATCATCGGGCTGTGACCCGAGGCGATGCCGATCTCGCCGTCGAACAGCGGCAGCGCGACGAACTCGGCCTGCTTGTCCAGCAGGGTCGCTTCCGGAGTGACGACGATGCACTGTAGTTCGGGCATTAGTGGATTTCAGATTTCGGATTTCAGATTTCAGATTTTTCTTCTCAGCCGCCGGCTTGTTTTTCCATCTTTTCGGCCTGCTCGGCCGCTTGCTCGATGGCGCCGACGTACATGAAGGCCTGCTCCGGCAGGTGGTCCCACTTGCCGTCGGCCAGTTCCTCGAAGCTGCGGATCGTCTCCTCAAGCGGCGTAATCTCGCCCGGCTTGCCGGTAAACACCTCGGCCACCAGGAACGGCTGCGAAAGGAACCGTTCGATGCGCCGGGCACGATGTACGATCAGCTTGTCTTGCTCGCTCAATTCGTCGACGCCCAGGATGGCGATGATGTCCTGCAATTCGCGGTAGCGCTGCAAGATCATCTGCACGCGTCGGGCGATGTCGTAGTGGCGCGCGCCTACGTATTGCGGGTCGAGAATTCGGCTGGAAGATGCCAGCGGGTCGACGGCCGGGTAGATGCCCTTCTCGGTAATCGCCCGTTCCAGGTAAAGGAAGGCGTCGAGTTGCCCGAAGGCGGCGGCGGGGGCCGGGTCGGTGGGGTCGTCGGCCGGCACGTAAACCGCCTGCACCGAGGTGATGGCACCCTTCGAGGTCGAAGCGATCCGCTCCTGCAGCGCGCCCATCTCGGTGGCCAGCGTGGGTTGGTATCCGACGGCCGACGGCATTCGCCCCAGCAGGGCCGACACCTCGCTGCCCGCCTGCGAGAAGCGGAAAATATTGTCGATGAACAGCAGCACGTCGGCACCGGTCGAATCGCGGAAATACTCGGCCATGGTCAAGGCCGAGAGGGCCACGCGGAGTCGGGCACCGGGCGGCTCGTTCATCTGGCCGAAGACCATGCAGGTCTGTTCGATGACGCTCCGGCCCGTGTCGCCGATCTTGGCCTCCTGCATTTCCAGCCAGAGGTCGTTTCCCTCGCGGGTTCGTTCACCGACGCCGGCGAAGACGGAATAGCCGCCGTGCGACGAGGCGATCCGTGCGATCAACTCGGTGAGGATAACCGTCTTACCTAGCCCGGCACCGCCGAAGAGGCCGGCCTTGCCGCCGCGAACGAACGGGGTCAGAAGGTCGATCACCTTGATGCCCGTCTCGAACATCTCGGTCTCGGTCGCGAGGTCGATTAAGTCGGGCGCATCGCGGTGGATGGGCCAATGGTCCGTGGCCTCGACCGGTCCGCGGCCGTCGACCGGCTCGCCGATCAGGTTGAAGACTCGCCCCAGCGTTGCTTCTCCGACCGGAACCTTCACCGGCGCGCCCGTGTCGAGGCAGTCCATTCCGCGGATCATGCCGTCGGTACTACCCAGCGAAACACATCGCACTCGACCTCCGCCGAGGTGCTGTTGCACTTCACCGGTCAGGTCGAGCTTTAGGCCCTTGTGCTCGGAGACGATTTTCACGGCGTTGTAGATGGCCGGTAGCCGGTCCTTGGGGAACGTGACGTCGAACGTCGAGCCGATAATTTGGCTGACTTTTCCGATGTTGTCCTGGGGGACCTTGGAAGTCGTATTCTTGGCCGTGGATCCGGTAGTCGACATTTTTTTCCGTCCGGTTACAGATTGAATTACGGGCAATTAGTCCCCTCTCCCCTTGGGAGAGGGTTAGGGTGAGGGCAAGTTGGATCAAACTGTCTTCGTTTCGATGCCCTCACCCCCGGCCCCTCTCCCACGGGGAGAGGGGAGACTTCACGCAACACTTATTTCTAGTCGCTTAGTGCCTCGGCACCGCTGATCACTTCCAGCAGTTCGGAGGTAATTTGTCCTTGTCTGGCACGGTTGTAGGCCATGCTCAGGTGGCCGATCATCGAATCGGCGTTCTCGGTGGCGGCTTTCATGGCGATCATTCGGGCGACCTGTTCGCTAACGGCCGCGTCGAGGAAACACTTGAAGAGCTTCACCCGGAAGCTGCTGGGCACGACCTCGGCCAAAATGCTCTCGGCCGAGGGGAGGAACTCGTATTGGACCTCGGCGGCCGATTCGCCTTTCGCTTCCTCTTCGGAACCCTCCAATTCTCCCAACGGCAGCAGCGTTTCGACAATCGCGTCCTGCCGGCTGAGCGTTTTGAACCGCGTGTAGGCCACGTCGAGCCGGTCCAGCTTGCCCGCCTCGTAAGCCGCCAGGTAACGGTCGGCCAGCAAGTTGACCTCTCCATAGGCCGGCCGGTCCTCGAAATGCGTGAACGTTTCGTCCGGTTGAATCTTCCGGAACCGAAAGGCCGACGCGCCCCGCTTGCCCGACACCTCCAGCCGAGCCTCGGGCACGTCGGAGTGGAGTTCTTTCCATCGGGTGAATGCCAAACGTAGCACGCTCGAGTTATATCCGCCGCAGAGTCCCCGGTTACCCGTCAGTACCAAAAGCGAAGCGTTCTTGGTTTCCGGCCGCGCCTCCAGCAAGGGGTGGCTGACTTCCAAGCCGCTTCGCACGAGATCGCCGACCAGGGCGGTAATCCGCCGGGTGTAGGCCTCGGCGGCCGTGGCCCGATCCATTGCCCGCTTGAATCGGGCCGTGGAGATCAACTCCATGGTCCGCGTTATCTTGCGGATGTTCCGGATCGACTTGCGTCGTCTATCGAGTGCTCTGGCTTTGGCCATTTCGGATTTCGGATTTCAGATTGCTGATTTAAGATTTCCGACTATCAACTATCAACTATCAACTACCTCGACTAGGCGGTTACGGTCTCTTTCGATTGCTTGCTGGCTTGGAGTTTGTTGAACTCGGTCAGCGCTTCGTCCAGTTGGGCGGCCGCTTCGTCGTCGAGTTTTCCAGAGTCGGTTATCTTCTGCCAGACGTCTTTCCTGCTGGTGTGGATGAACTCCAACGCGGCCTCTTCCCAGACGTGTACGTCGTTGACCTCGACCCGGTCGAGATAACCGTGCGTGCCGGCGTAGATGCTTATCACCTGGTCGGTCACGTGCATGGGCTTGTACAGTCCCTGCTTGAGCAGTTCGACCATGCGGTAGCCGCGGTCGAGCCGGGATTGGGTGGCGGCGTCCAGGTCGGTACCCAATTGGGCAAAGGCTTCCAACTCGCGGAAAGCGGCCAGGTCCAGACGCATGCCGCCGGCCACTTTCTTCATGGCGGGAACCTGGGCCGCGCCGCCGACCCGGGAGACCGAGATGCCCACGTTCATCGCCGGACGCTGACCGGAGAAGAAGAGGTCGGGTTGCAGGTAAATCTGCCCGTCGGTGATCGAAATCACGTTGGTGGGGATGTAGGCCGACACCTCGCCTTCGAGCGTTTCGACGATGGGTAGCGCGGTAAGCGACCCGCCGCCCAACTCGGCGTTGAGC
>CAZDHN010000316.1:0-7655 GCA_964505115.1 uncultured Planctomycetaceae bacterium | reverse complement strand
CTTACGGCCAATTGCCAACTCGCCGCTTGATTCCCACGATGCGAAAACGCTCCCAGCGAAAGCTCGACGCCCCGGCCCATGTACGGGAATGGTTGACCAGACAAACGCGTAGTTTTGGCCCCGACCGCTTCGCCCGTATGCTTGAGTTGCACATCTACATCAACTTATGTCTGAAGGCTCGGTACGCCGGACGACTCAAGGGAAAACTGAAGAAGCTTGAGAACGCGTTGGGAGACTTCTTCAGCGATGATCAGAGCGATCCAGACGCGCCGATTCATATGGCGCAACGGATTGAGAAGGAACGCAAGGAAATGAACAGACGTTTGAAGAAGTGCGAAGCCGCTGATTGCTCATGACTGGGCTCCGCCAAACCGAGTCGAGCCATGATGCGGCAAGATGTCGACCCCATGTCCGGAATACCTATCCCGTTTCCCTACTATATCTTGACGCAAAAACGGCGAGAATTTAGCAATCTATGCGGCCGTTTCGGCAGATCGAACCATTGCCACTGTTTGTGCAAGACCGCAAGTGGGCATTGAAGGTACGCTGGGCGATCCGATTGTCCTTAAAATCGATCGCCTTGAAGGCCGACGCTAACTTCCGGACAACCGGCCGACAAGACGAGATCGCCAAGCGAAGATGGGCCGTCCCGAAATTTCCCATCCTCGCTCGAGGCTCTCTCGAAGTCGACTGCTTTGCCCGCGATGGCCGATTACCCTTTCAACGTGCGAGGAAACGGCTTCGAGCCCGCAGCCAGGAACATCGGCCCCAGGTACTTCTCGACC
The DNA here is from genome assembly GCA_964505115.1 of uncultured Planctomycetaceae bacterium. Classification (GTDB taxonomy): domain Bacteria; phylum Planctomycetota; class Planctomycetia; order Pirellulales; family Thermoguttaceae; genus CAZDHN01. Next base: position 6,870 of record CAZDHN010000316.1, on the reverse strand, counting down.
TCTCGGATTGTCTGAAACACCTTGCCAAAGGGGCGGCCGGTATACAAATCCAAGAGGTCGTCCGTATGGACCGGCTGGCCGTGGCAAAGAAAAACACCCGCCGCCTCGCCATCAGCAAACTGCCGGACCAGATTGCCGGCGGTTTTTCGTAGCTTGCCGAAAGATAAGCTGCGGATTTCCTCCCCGTCGGCCCGGATGCGTCGAACCAACTCGGAAAATCGATTGGGGATTTGCTGGTTGGGGTTCCCGCTCTTGCTGGGCTGGTCGTAGGCTTGCCCTCTGTCATTGAGCAAGAGCCGAGCGTTTGGGCCAAACCCAGACATGCGTCGCCGGCGCCGGAGTGCCCACTCGATGGCTTCCACGGTCTGTGAAAACAGGATGTGTTCCCCATAGACGCCAGTCTTGCCGCGGATTCGTTTGATGAACGAGTCGTCTTTGGAGGACTTGAAGTTCAGAACTCCCTGAAAGCACTGCTCGTGAGGCTGTCGCAGAGACACTTCCTGGACCAATAGTGAACCGATTTCGGCGCGGCCGAATCCGCAATTGATTGCGAGCAAGAAGAAAACGCGCTCAATGGGTGTCGCGTACTTGTTCAGCAAGATAAGCTCATCGAGGGTGAACACATCCTGGTTGGTAACCTGCCGCCGCTGCTCACCTTCCAGTATGCGTATACGAGTGCGGATCTCCTGAAATCCCTCGGGCTTCCGCCACTCGTATCGTGGGTTGAGATGGAGCCACCGGAAGAAGTCTTTCAGCGCCGAGAGGTAGTGTTCAGCCGACTTCTTCGCGATGGGCTTGCTGGAGCCTTTCCTGGTTGGCCGCTGCCGCCAGAAGCGGAACATGCTGGAAACCGCTTCATGATCTATCCCTGTCAGCGACACGTCCCCGTGCCGATCCAGCAGCGTTTCGACCTGCTTGATCTTCGTTCGCCCCCACGGTGTGACCGTGTGGTCCACGTGGTGGTACTCTTCCTCCAATGCGGTGATGTAGTCCCTCATCGCCTGGTGCAGCGTCGGCCCATTTCGCTCGGCAGAGCCTTCCACGTGACGAAGTAGTGATGCAGATCGCTCCGTCAGTTCCTCAGCCACCTGACGGTCCGACGTTTCGTTGGCGTCCATCCATTCCAACGTCCGCAGGCCGAAGGCGTGGCCGTACTCCAGCTCTGGCAAAATGGCGAATGTGGGGAACCTCTTGCGCAGCTCGTGGACCCGTCGGACGTACGCCACTTCGTCCTCTTCCGATTCTTTGCTGATCTGGATAGGCGCCTTCCCCACGGCGATCTGCTTGGCGATCTCGATCGTTGTGTCGGACCACTGCGGCTCCCGGCCGAAAGTCGTCGCCTCGATCTTCTCCCAGAGCTCAACTATCTTCTGCTCGCGCCGCTGGGCGTCTTTCAGGGCACAGGCGAACCGAAACTTATGCTGCACCCGTTTCCCGTTGCGACTGAGCTTCCAGCCGATCTGGCGCTGGTACGTGCCTTCACTATTGTTGGGCTTCCAAGTCTTGCGGCTACGGGTGGCCATGGCAGAACCCTGTGCGACGAAGAGGGTGAAAATCGGGGCTTATCGGACATGGGAGAGGCCTTATCGGACATTATTCCGCCGAGTTATCGGACAATTCCCGATTCAGCGGTGTCTCTCATTAGCCCATGCACAGGATTCTATCGCGATAAGTGCAAAAAGGAAAGCCACTTGCGACAAAGAATCACAAGTGGCCTATATTAAGAAAAAGCGGAGGGCATGGGACTCGAACCCACAACCGGTTTCCCGGCACCTCATTTCCAGTGAGGCCGCTAGCCATTCGCTTACCCTCCGGTTTCCCCATTACATGGGGCGTTTCCCCAATTACACGGGGGCGTTTCCCCAATTATAGCGGTGGCAGGGAGATTGGGGATACCGGCACGCGATTTTTTAGGGCGTGGTCTTAGTCGACAACCTGCGCGCCGCTTATCAGGTCGATGAAGTCCTGGTTCGCCTTGAATTTGCCCAGCTTGGAAGTCAACTGTTCCATGGCATCTATGTGATGCATGGTGGAGAGCGTGCGGCGAAGCATGGTGACCGCGTGCAGCGTTTCCGGCGATAGGAGCTTCTCCTCGCGGCGGGTACCCGACTGGCTGATGTCGATTGCCGGCCAGATGCGGCGGTCGGCCAGCTTGCGATCCAGCACCAGTTCCATGTTGCCCGTGCCCTTGAACTCCTGGAAGATCAACTCATCCATGCGGCTGCCCGTATCGATCAGGGCGGTACCCACGATTGTCAGCGACCCGCCTTCTTCGAAGAGCCGGGCGGTGGCGAACAGTTTCTTGGGGATATCCATGGCCTTGATGTCGACGCCGCCACTCATTGTCCGGCCGGTGTTGCCGACCCATTTGTTGAAGGCCCGGGCGAGCCGGGTGATGGAGTCCATGAGCATAACGACGTCCTGGCCCATTTCGGCCAGTCGCTTGCAGCGTTCGACGACCAATTGCGAGAGTCGCACGTGGCTTTCGATTTCCCGGTCGAGGCTGCTGGCGAAGACTTCGCCCTTGACCGCGCGTCGCATGTCGGTCACTTCCTCGGGCCGCTCGTCGATGAGCAGAACGACGAGCTTGACTTCGGGATGATTGGTGGTGATTCCGTGACTGATGTGCTGGAGCAGTATGGTCTTGCCGGTACGCGGCGGGGCCACGATCAGCGCCCGTTGACCTCTCCCCAGCGGAGTCAGCAGGTCCATCACCCGCGTGGTCAGCGGTTCCGGGCCGGTTTCCAGCTTGAGCCAGTTTTCGGGGTTGATGGGCGTGAGTTCATCGAAAGTCTTGACATCGCGGTAGGCTTCGGGCGCCATGCCGTCGATATCGATAATTTCCCTAAGGCGTGGGCCTTGCTGTTTTCGGCCGGGCTGCACCATGCCGTTGAGCAGGAGTCCTTCGCGAAGTGCATACTTGTCGATCATGCTTCCCGGCACGAAGGGATCGGTCATTTGGCGTGTGTAGTCGCCGGTCGGATTCCTGAGGAAGCCGTATCCGTTGGGATGCATTTCCAGCACACCGCTACCGGGCTCGAGGGGGCCCGTTTCGCCGTTATCGGCCGGTTCACCCTCGCGGTTGTTTTGTTGTCGCGAGCGATCACCTCGCGGCCGGGAGCGACCACGATATCCGCCCCCTTGCGATTTCCCTCTAACACCGCCGCCTTGCGATCCACCTCTGCCGCCACCTTGCGAGCCACCTTGTGATCCGCCTTGTGATCCACCTTGTGATCCGCCTTGTGATCCGCCTCTTCCGCGAGGACGGCTCTTCTTCCTTTTTGCCATATTTCACCCAAAGTGGGCCGTCACCCGGTGCCATTGCGCAACGCAAGCACGATACTCGGGGACGTTCCCAAGATCTTATTGCTACCCAAACCGCAAGCAAACGGAACAGCTCCGAAAGATCGTTAACAAACTAACGATGTCCGCGGTTAGCGGTATAGGACGGGCGCGCGACTCACTGGTCGGACACCCTTGTCAAGAAGTCAATTCTCGTCCTCGGACGAAAATCGTTTTGCGGCCCGGCTTGCTACCCCGCGGCGGCACGCCGGACGTAAACTAACTTGCAAAAAAACGGGGTCTGCTTGTCTCTATCGGAACTTTGTACTCAACGCGGTCACAAACTGAGGTTCCGCCTTATTATGTAATGACGTCAAAAGCGCAGTTCATGGCCGTGCGTGGTATACGACCGCTAGGCGGTCTGCCCGAAAGCGTTGACTTGCCATGGGCCAACAGCAGGGGACCACGGCAGGAAACCACACATGAAAACCCGGTCGAGAAGCGTCTCGTACACTGCTAGGCTGAAGGCTACGTTTCCGTCCAGAAAGTGCGACAGTCGTAAGATTTCGGCTTCAGGCCGCGTGCAGCATAAGTCCCCTAACCCGGACGAGCCGGACCATCGTGGACGTTTCCAACTTCTTGCCATTTTGCGCAAGATCTGATCGGTAACAGTCTAAACGGCGAAAGGCCGCTTCCGAGGGGTGGCCCGAAGATTCCTTGTCGTGGGCCGACAGCGTCTACCTGCGTGGCAGAACTCATACTATGGCCATCTTAACCAAGTCTCGGCCTGTGTCAACCTTCGAGTCTACGATTCCCCAACTAAAATGAAAAATTATCTTCGTGGCAGTCCGTCGAGAAACGTTCACCATCTCGCTACTCGACATTCCGTAACCCCCTTGCCGGGGTAATTTACGGAGATTAAGGCCACTTGCCTTATGGGCCAATACGAACATTTTCGAGCCGAAGGGCGGCAGGCCGTCACCGGTCTCTTACGAGAGGCTTGATCGGTTCGTTTCCCAAACCGCCTGCCTACTCGGCCGCCCGTGCGTTGCGTCGCCCTTTCAAGGTGGGCGACAAACGAGCCCCGATAAACTCTTTTTATGAGACGAAAGCCAATACGCGCGGCTTTCATCGGTTGCAGCGAGAACCAACTGCCCTCTACTCCCATATACACTATCCTTCCTGTCTTTTCAAGTAGAAAATGTCTTTGTCCACCGATTCAACTGGAAAAATCGGTCAATTTTGCGTTATCCGCAAACTTTGACCGTATTTCATTGCTTTTGGCTCCGATAAGAGACTGGCGGTAGCCAGAGGACTCACAATCTACTCTCGCGCGGGGATTCCGGTAGCATGGGCAAAAAACAGTGGTTGATTGCGGCAGTCGGCGTCATTTTGCTGACAGCGGAGGCAGGAGCACAGCAGGCCGTCCGTTGGCAACCCACCTTGGAGAGCGCCAAACAGCAGGCCGGCCAGACAAATCGATTGGTGCTGATCCATTTCTGGGCCCCGTGGTGCGAGGCCTGCCGCCGGATGGATCGTGACGTTTTCGGCCAGGCGGAGGTAGCCGCGGCCATAGAGGCCGGCTACGTACCGGTCAAGCTCAACGCCGATCATTTCCCGGCCACCGCGCAGCAGTACGGTGTCAAGGCCCTGCCCACCCAGGCAGTGATTACGCCGCAAGGTCAACTGGTCGAGAAGTTCCAGGGCGCGCTGGGTTACGCGCAATACATCGCGCAACTACAGCGGATTGCCGCCGCTAACCCCAGGCAGCCGACACAGCCCGACACCCGAATGGCTTCCGCGCCACCATCGACCGCAACAGGGATCGGCATTCCGCCTTCCAACCCGGTCAAGCAGCAGCCGACCGGTGCCGCGCCATATTCCGACGATCGGTACGCGAACTACCGTAAGGGCAGTCAGAGTCAAACGGCTCCGGTCGGGCCGCGGTATGGACAGCCGTCACAAACACCGCCCGGCATGGCCGCCAATCCAGCGCCGCCGCGATACGGGACCGAGCGGCCGCTGCCCAGTTCGCAACCGCGGCCGCCTGCTTATTCGAATGTTCCGCCGCAAGGCAATATTCCGATCCGGCCCACTCAACCGCCTCCGGCCAGACAAATCCAACCGCCACGCGGCGTCTCGCCCGGCATGACGCCGTCGCGACCTCCGGAGGCATACACGGGCGTGGGCACGGCACCGTCGGGCAACGCCGCTCCGCCGGCGGCAAGGCAATCCGGCCCAGCGGCCGGGGCGGGCAGCGGGAATCCGCCACTGGGATTGGACGGGTATTGTCCGGTCGAACTGACCGATAGCCAGCGTTGGCAGTTGGGCGACCGTCGCTGGGGAGCGATCCACCGGGGACGCACCTATCTGTTTACCGGCTCGACCCAGCAGCAACGTTTCCTGGCCGATCCGGACCGCTACAGCCCGATAATGGCGGGCAACGACGTGGTGCTGGGTCTCGACCAGGGGCAATCGGCGGCCGGATGTCGCGAGCACGGAGTCTTCTTTGGTGGTCGCGTCTACCTGTTCTCCAGCGAGAGTTCGTTGGAGCAGTTCAGCAAGAACCCCAACCATTATGCCGACGCCGTCTTGCAGTCGATGCGTAGCGCCCCGAGGCAGTCGTACAGGTAGGCTCGGCCAACCCAATCACCCGGCTACTTATCCTCGATCATTCTCGATAGTCGCGTTACTTGGACGCGGACGCCTTCCAGGCTCGGGTTGACTCGCAATGCCCGGCGGAAGCTTTCTAGCGCGGAGACGTGGTTACCCAGTCGCAGATAGGCCTGGCCCATGCTCGAAGCGGCGCCGAAGTGGTAAGGGTTGATTTCGAGTGCCTGGTGGCAGTCGCGGATCGATTCGGCGTACTTACCGAGGCTGAATTGGGCTACGGCTCGCTGGTTCCAAGCCTCGGCGAAGTAGGGAGCCTTCTCCAGCAGTTCGCTCGCCCGGCGTATGGCTTCCGGAAACTGCTTGGCGGAATTCAGGCGGATGACGATGCTCAGGTGCTGTTGTTCGGTTTTGTTACCGGCCCTGTTCCAGATGTTGCGGATACCGTTTTCGGCCAGCATCCGCACGGTTCGGTCTTTGTCCTGCATCGCCCGACCGAGCGTGTGGTTCGACTCGTAGTCGCCCAGAAATCCCAGCGCCGTAACGGCCGCGCGGCGGACATCGCGGTCCGAATGTTCGGCCAGTCGTTGGAGCGTTCCCACGGTATAGAACTGCGAGACCTTGCCGGCGTAGGCCGAGGCATCCTGCCGTTCGAGGTACTGTTCGTATAGTACCGAGATAAAGGGCGACAGTCGTTCGTTACTGCTCAAGGCCGAGACTCCAATTGTGGATAGCAGGGCCGTTTGACGGGGATAACAGAAGATCAAAAAATTCCACAATCTCGATTCTAATCGGTCCGGGGCGGTAAACCAACGAGAAAACCGGACCCGACGCCGTTTTTTGCACTTTTCGGCGAGCCGCATTTGACGGAAAATGAAATAAGTCAACGACTTCCATCCATTTGACCCCTCACCGCGCTCGGCCACGAGGTATCAGACCGATGAGCGTGCCCATGCTCCCAACCAGAAGAACGGCCCG
>CAZDHN010000315.1:0-7662 GCA_964505115.1 uncultured Planctomycetaceae bacterium | reverse complement strand
GCGAGGACTACATCGAAACGCCCTCGACCACCAAGCACGGGCTGATCGTGCCGGTGACCAAAGAGGCGATCTTCTTCGACCGCACCAACCTGGTGCTGAGCCGGGCGGCCGAGGTGGGCGAGATTCTCGGGCTGAACAAGGAGAAGCGGCTCATCGACCTGCTGATCGGCGTCACCAACAACTACAAGTGGAAGGGCGTCGAGTACGACACCTACCAAACTTCCACGCCCTGGGTCAACGTGCTCGCCGACAATGAACTGGTCGATTGGACCGACGTCGACGCGGCCGAGCAACTCTTCGCCGATATCCTGGACCCCAACACCGACGAGCCGGTGCTGGTTCAGGCGACCACGGTTTTGGTGATGCCGGCCTACCGTCACGCGGCCCATCGCGTCTTCAACGCGGCCGAGATCAGCTACGCTTCGCCCGACGCCGTCACTACCACCACGGCGGCCAACCCGCTGGGTAACTACACGGTCGCGGAAAGCCGCCTGGCCTATCGCCGCATCGTTGCCTCGGGCGAATCGGCGGCCGACGCCAAGAAGTGGTGGTTCATCGGCGACTTCAAGAAGGCACTGGCCTACATGGAGAACTGGCCGATCACCGTAACCCAGTCGCCGGCAAACAGCGAGGCCGATTTCAACCAGGACATCGTTGTCCGCTTCAAGGCCAGCGAGCGAGGCGCGGCGGCGGTTATCAACCCGCGCTATCTGGTCAAAAACACCGGCGCCGTGTCGAGCGGGTCGTAGTCCCCGAACCGTTTCGCCCGGGCCGAGCCGGCAATCGAGCCGCTCGGCCCGGCAATGGGACATGGAACCAAAGTCGTTTCTGAAAATTTGGGTGCCACTGCTGGCTTGTCCAGCAGTGCAAAGCACAATGCCCGCAACGCACTGCTGGGCAAGTCAGCAGTGGCACACCCAATCCCTAATCCCTAATCCCCAATCCCTCGCCCCAACCACCACGGGTAACCCAATGCCCAGCGACTTGGAACAGATCCAAACCATCATGAGCCAGACCCTGGCTCTGGTCGCCCAGATAACGGCCGAGCCGAAACCCAGCTACTCGGTCGACGGCCAGAAAGTCTCCTGGAGTGAATACCTGGCCCGACTCCGGGCGACCGTCGACTGGTGCGAACGTAAACTGGCCGGCCAGGAACCGTTCGAGATCCACTCGCAAGGGACCACCTAATGACTGCACAGTTCGATCCGGGCGACGACTTCTCCAGCGTCATCGATGGCCTCGAATCGGTTACCCTGACCCGATCCGGCAGCTCGACGCCCGTTGCGATCGACGGGGCCTTGCGACGCGCGGTAACCACCGCCGAAGCCGAGGCGCTGCGAAGCACGTTCTCCGCCCGTTCCTCGCCCTCCCAAGGCAAGTACACCGCAAGCGACGTCGCCTGGCACCTGCCGGCTTCCGCACTGAGCGAGCCGCCGCTGCCGGGCGACGTGATCGAGGACGGCGACTCGCGACGCTGGACCGTGCTGGCCGTTGTCCAGGCCGCCTTGGATAGCCGCTGGCGATGCGTCTCGCGCAATCTGGCCATCGCCGCCGGACTGGATCAGTACGTCGACATCGAACGGGCCACCCATGCAAAAAGCGACGGTGGAGCCGCCGAGCCCACCTGGAACACATGGCGGACCGGGCTGGCGGCTAGAATCCAACCGATGGCGGCCGAAGTCGGGAACGTCAACGACCGGCAAGTCACCACAACCACCTTCAAGGTGTTCTTGGCCGAACCGGTTGTCGTCGATCACACGCATCGGCTCAAGGGACCGGACGGAACCGTCTACCGCATTACCGGCTACAAGAAACCAGAGCGAATCGACGCACTAATGGAAATCGACGCCGTGCGAACCGGCTGACCTAAAGGCCGGAGTCTGAAAATGGGGACTGGCTCCGTCGAGGGCCTGGCTCTGAAGTGGTTGGCGGGCTCGCCGACGGTGCCTGTCCCCTTTTTCAGACGGGCCATTGGTACGCGAAGAAAGGGGACAGGCACCTCGCGGCAACCGTTTTTGCAGGAATTCGATCTGCTTCGAGCTCGGAGCCAGTCCCCATTTTTCGCTAAGCGTCAATAGGAGAGTATTTCCGTGAATCTTGAACAGGCAATACACCAACGCTGGGCCGCCAGCGGCGAACTGCAATCCTTGCTGCCGGCCGATAACGTCACGACGGGAACAAGTCCGGCCGCTGCCCTGCCCTATGCGACGATCTGGCGAAAATCCGGCCGAACCGTCTGCCGTACCAACGCCGAAGACGCGCTGGACGAGGTGACGCTCGAGATAAGCGTCTGGCACGACGACCACGACGCGGGCCGGGCAATCGCCGAAGCCCTTCTGGCGGCCTTCGACCGGGCAGCCTTCCCGCTTGCCGGCGGCGACCGCGTAATGCAAATGCGACGGATCGCCGAGTCGACCACCCAATCACCACACGGCACCTGGCAAATGACCAGCGAGTTCCTGGTGCGTGTTCACCTCTTGAGCGGATGAATAAGACTCAAACTGTAAGTGCAAGACATTGCCGTTGACAAAAGGGACCAGGGGCCAGGGGCCAGGGACCAGGGGCGAGTGAAATACCGTCCACCGAGGTTTTTTCTCGCCCCTGGCCCCTGGCCCCTAACCCCTTCCCTGAAAACTTGTTAGGCGTACACAACGCTACCCGTCCTTACACTTTGAGAATAAAACATGACTACAAACCTGCGAAGCAAGATCAAGGCTCAACTCGGCTGGACGTGGCGCGACCACGTCGAGACCTCGCCAATCGTCGACAGCAACCGGCTTGCATTCGAGCAGGAGATGATCGACGGGTGGGACACCAACCAGGCCGACGCCGTCTGGCACGCCGCGAATCAAACACTCTCGGCCGGCGCCTCCACCACCCTGGAACTGGACGCCCTGGAAAAAGATCTCTTCGGCGACACCATCTTCATCACCATGCTGAAGCTGAAATCGCTGCTGATCAAAAACACCGGCGACACCGGTTACCTTGTGGTGGGCGGCGCGGCCAGCGACGCCTGGCATGCCCCCTTCGGCAATGTGGACGACACGCTGAAGGTGATGCCCGGCGGCGCTCTGCTGCTGGCCAACCCTCGCGATGGCTGGGACGTGGCAGTCGACGCGCGCGACCTGAAAATCACGGCCGTCGGCGGCAGCGTGACCTACGACATCGCCATCCTCGGCACGGCAACCGAAGAAGCAGCCGAATCGTCATCGTCGTCCGGCGAATGACTCTATAAAGCCGCGACCGTTGGTCGCGCAAAGGGTGCCACTGCTGGCTTGTCCAGCAGTGCAAGCCACAAGCCCCGGCAAAACACTGCTGGACAAGCCAGCAGTGGCACCCAAGTTGACAACAAGGAACAGCCTGAACCCCTAATAGCCTAACCCCCCGTCAAAACCCATGAGCGTATCATTTAAGGAACTGGGCGGTTCGCCGGTCGAGGAGTACGGGCTGGAGGGTTTTAGTGCCCGCCGGGAATTCCTCATCGACTGGGCCGATCGCGACGCCTTCGCCGCCGAACTGCTCGGTAGCGCCACCGAATCTGGCGGCAGCACCTGGGCCAACTATCCGGGCAAGACGTCGGTCTTCGCCTTCAGCCTGCGCTACGAGCCGTTCGATCCCGATAGCCCCGACTGCCAGGAACTGCCCGAACTGACCGGATCGCTCAATAGCTACAGCGGCTCGTTCGCCAAGGCGCTGGTCAAGTATAAGACGGTCAACCCGCGCGACCGTGACGACGGGCCGGAAAACGAAAGCGGAACGCACCTCACCTATCGGATGAACTTCGCCTCGGAGTACCAAACCATCCCGCCGCGCGGCTGGACCTGGAACGACAACCCGGCGCTGCCGCTCTCGGAAGATATCGAGTTCAGCAAAACGATTCCGGTCACCGAACATCATCTGATCTGGCACCAGGTAATCAACCCGCCTTGGGATGCAATCAGCGGCCTGCAGGGCAAGGTGAACTCGGGCGTGTTCCTCGACTGCGACGAAGCCACGCTGCTGTTCGTCGGCGCCGAGGCCAACAAGCTCTTTCGCAGCGGGTTCGACGCCGGCGCGTCGGAGTTCTGCTGGCAGATCCACTACGTCTTCCGCCAACGGGCCGTCAAATACGACGGCCAGGCCTACGGCTGGAACCACTTCTACCGCGACGACCCGGCCGGCTGGATCGAACTCGTCAACGGCACTACCCGAATGTACGACCTGGCCGACTTCACCCCCCTGTTTGAATCGGCAACCGCATGAATGTTTTTGTGATTGGCTATCCGGGCGACGTGGGCGGGGCGAACACCGAATGCTGGCACGCGGTGCGGCTCTGGCGGCGGCGGGGAATCGGCGTAACGCTTCTGCCCACCTGGAAGCCGGACGACGCCTGGCAAGCCCGGCTCGACACGATCGGCTGCCAAACCGTCGCCAGCAATCCGGACGATCTCCAAAACGTCGCCCGCCTGCGGGAGGCCGTCGTGGTATCGTTCTGCAACTCGCAGTTCCTGCGCCATGCCGACCGCTTCCGCGACTTGGGCTGCCGAATCATCTGGGTAGGCTGCATGAATTGGCTCTTCGCCGAGGAGCGAAAACACTATCGGCGACGGGGACCCTTCGAGCGGTACGTCTTCCAAAGCGCTTACCAGCAGGACAACCTCCAGCCCCAACTGGCAAGGCACGGCGTTACGGCCCGGCAGTGCCGACGAATAGCCGGCCCCTTCGACTGCGACGACTTCCCGCTGGAACCGCTCGCGCATCGGCCGAAGACGCCGTTTGTGGTTGGTCGAATCAGTCGGGCAGCCGCCGATAAGTACGCCGCCAACACATGGTCGGTTTACGGGCGGGTCCCCCATCCGATCCGAGCCCGGCTGATGGGCTGGGATCGGCCGGTCGAACGGAAGTTGGGGCCGCCGCCGCAGTGGGCCGAGTGCCTGCCGGTCGACGCCGAAAGCCCTCGACACTTTTTCGGAACGCTTCACTGCATGGTACAGATCAACGGCGGCGCGGCCGAGAACTGGCCCCGCTCCGCTCTGGAAGCCATGGCTTGCGGCGTGCCCATCGTTGCCGAGAACCGCTGGGGCTGGCGGGAGATGATCCGGCACGGAGAGACCGGCTACCTGGCCGACAGCGACGACGAACTGGCCTTCCACGCCGCCCAACTGGCGTACGACGAGAACCATCGCCTGGAAATCATCCACCGCGCCCGACACGCGCTGCAAACGGAACTGGCCAACCCCGAGCGGATCGGCTCCGCCTGGGAAGAACTGTTCGGAGAACTATCGGCGTGAGCACGGGAGTGAAAAACGGGGACTGGCTCCGAGCCCCAAGCAGATCACATTTCCGCAAGAACGGTTGCCGCGAGGTGCCTGTCCCCCTTTTTCACGGTGCGTACCAATGGCCCGTCGGAAAAAGGGGACAGGCACCGTCGGCAAGCCGGCCAACCACTGCGAAATCAGGCCATCGACGGAGCCAGTCCCCGTTTTCCGCCTCCCTTCCGAAAAAGGCAACACCATGACCGTAAACCTCAAAGAGCAGCTCTTCGAAAACAACACTCAACGGCGATTGTTCGGCCTCTATGTCCAGCAGTCGCACGCCTCGCTGCTGGTGTACGAACAGTTGTTGGCCGCGCATCGTGACGACCTGCATTGGATTTGCGAACTGGGGACCGGCAGCGGCGCCTTGAGCCTGTTCTGGGCACTCTGGGCCCGGCTTCAGTCGGTCCCTTTCCTGACGGTCGACATCCGGCCGCCCGAGCCGGCGGTGTCTTCCACGCTGCAACTCCTCGGCGCAAATGTCCAACGGGCCGATTGTCTGTCCCGGTCCGCCCGGACGCTGGTCGCTGCTCACATGAACGGCCGGGCGGGGCTGCTCCTCTGCGATAACGGCAACAAGGTCAAGGAGCTGCAAACCTACGCGCCCCTGACGCCTCCGAACAGCCTGATCCTGGCACACGATTTCGCCGACGAGATTCTGCCCGCCCACGTTGAAAGCGTGCCGGAAGTAACCTACTACCAGCCATGGCACGACCAGAGCATCGCACTGCAAACCAAAGCGGCCGTGTTGAGAAGACTCGACCGATAGACGATGAACAAAATCACCCGCTGGGCCGTCGGCCTGACCACCGCGCCGAGACCGCAACCGAGCTTGGACCGTACGCTGGCCGGCCTGCGCGTGGCCGGCTGGTCGGACGTGCGCGTGTTCGACGACGTGGCAGGGAAGAGCGCCTGGCGCAACTGGATCGGCGGCCTGCGCTCTCTGATCCAGTACCGCCCCGACGCACAAGCCTACCTGATGGTCCAGGACGACGCCCTCTTCTGTCGCAACTTGCGGGCGTACCTGGAAGAAACGCTCTGGCCGGCGGCTGGCACGGCACTCTGCTCGCCATACTGCCCCACGCCCTACCGCGAGCCGACATCCGGCTGGCACGAAGAGAAGCACGGCTGGTATCTGGTTGGGGCCGTCTGCTGGGCCATCCCGCCCGGGGTTGCCAGACAGATCGTCAGGCAACTTGGCGAGATCGAGGCCGAAAGGCAAATCGACGCCCGAATCGGCCAGTGGGCGTTATTTTCGGGCCGCTCGGTCTGGTATCACACGCCCAGCCTGGTCCAGCATATCGGCTGCGGCAACTCGGCGCTGGGCGACCCCCTGACAATCAGCCTTCGCGTGGCTGAAGACTTCGTTGGAGAAGACCGGCAATGGAGAGCGGAAAGCTGAAAGCCGAAAGCGGAATGAAAATCGCCGCCGTATGTTGCACGTTTCTGAGGCCCAAGCAATTGGGTTGGCTGATCAAGTGCTTCGTCGAGCAGGATTATCCGGCCCAGCGGCGGGAGTTGATCGTGCTGGACGACGCCGGCCAATACGAAAGCCAGCAAGGCGACGGCTGGCGGCTGGTCTCCATCGACCGGCGATTCCGCAGCCTGGGCGAAAAACGTAACGCCGCCGTGGGCCTCACCTCGCCCGACATCGACGCCCTGGCCGTCTGGGACGACGACGATCTCTACTTGCCCTGGGCCCTTTCGGCCTCGGTGCGCGCACTCCGGTCGGCCGCCTGGTCGCGACCCAGCCTGGTCCTGCACGAGCAGAGCGACGGCACGCTGCGTCAACACGAGACGGGCGGACTGTTCCACGGCGGTTGGGCATACACGCGACAGGCCTTCGAACGGGCAGGCGGCTACCCGTGCTTAAACAACGGCGAAGATCAGGAGTTCGCCGAACGACTCCGCCGCGCGGAAGCCACCGAGTCGGACCCCTGTCGGCTCGGGTGCCGGCCGTTCTACATATATCAATGGGGGAGCGGCTCGAGCTATCACCTCTCGGGCATGGGTGAGCGAGGGTACCAGAAACTGGCCGTGCGACCCGCCCGAAAGGAACGCGCCCTGAAGATTGCCTGGCCCCGCGACTATCGCACGGCGACCATACTTCCCGAAATCCACCCACGAGTGTTTTGAAAAGTCGGAAGTCGGAAGTCGGAAGTCGGACGCAAGGCGGACGCAACCCGATTTTCGGCTTCCAACCCGGTCTAGCGGCCCTTATCAGCCAGCAGTGGCACCCTGTAACCACCCATCAAACAGGATGTGACGAAGCACCAGCATGTCCAAGATCCGACTAATTCGCGCCGTCAGTTTCCAGGGTACGCACGGGCCGTGGAATGGACAGTTTGCCTTACAGCGGGCGCTGCGG